>DMMN01000215.1 GCA_003453835.1 Bacteroidota bacterium
CCAGATGGGAGAGAAGAAGGAGATTGAAATTCCAGAGGCGGACGTGGGCATCATCACGGGCGGCATCCGAAACGAGGAGCATAGACTCCTGGCGAAAGAGATGCGAAAGAAGTGCAAGACTCTCATTGCGATGGGTTCGTGCGCCTGCTACGGAGGGGTGCCCGCTCTGGCGAACTTGTCGACAGTCGAAGAAATCTTGCAGAAGGTGTACCGTGAGTCAGTCAGTACTGAATCGAATGGTATTCCAACAGAAGACATTCCCCCGATGACCGATCGGGTCTACGCGATTCACGAATTCGTGCCCGTAGATCTCAAGCTTCCCGGCTGTCCGACGACGCCGGAGATCTTTGTCGAAGCCGTCACGGCGTTGCTCGAAGGAAAGCCGTTCCATCTGAGTGGCAAGAGTGTGTGCGACGAGTGCCCGTTTGTCCGGGAGAAGAAAGCCGTCTCGAATCTCAAGCGGCCGCTTGAGCCGATCACGTTCATGGCCGGCGANNGCATTCATGCCATGCCGCGGCTGCTTCGGGCCGCTGTCGGACAGTGCGAATCCCATGGTTGACATGATGGGCGCGTTGGCTTCCATCGGTCTCGATGCGAAACAGATCGAAGACCGTGCGGCCACGTTCAACCGATTTGCGGGTGCGCAGGGCAGACTTCGCCCCGTTCCGGCGAAAGGAGGGAAACCGTCATGACACAGACACTTGTCATTCAACCAGTTAGCCGCATCGAAGGTCATGCAAAGGTGACCATACAACTTGATGATGCGGGCAATGTGCGCGACACGCGCGTCAACGTGATCGAGCTTCGCGGCTTTGAGAAGTTCTGCATGGGCAGGCCTGTCGAAGAGATGCCGCGGATTACCACGCGCATCTGTGGAGTCTGTCCATGGTCGCATCACCTTGCCGCGGGCAAAGCCACGGATGCAGTCTTCGGTGTTGAGCCTCCGCCGGCAGGAAAGAAACTGCGCGAACTCTGCAACAGCATCGCCTACATGGAAGAACATATCCTGCACTTCTACTTCCTGGCAGGCGCGGATTTCATAATGGGGCCCGATGCCGATCCGGCGGTGCGCAACGTGATTGGCATTATTGGAAAAGCCCCCGATGTGGCAAAGAAAGTCGTCCGCGTGCGTCACATGGCGGCGAAGATGCTGGAAATCATCGCCGGCAAGGCTATTCACCCAGATGCTGTCGTCCCCGGTGGGTTCAGCAAACCTCTGCTCCCCGCCGAGCGCGGTCAAGTGAGAATGATGGCTGATGAATGCCTCGATCTCGCCAAGTTCTCCATCGCCTTTGCGAAAGAAAACATCTTCCCGCAATACCTGGATGTTGTGAAATCGCTCGGCGTCATTCAGACGGGATTCCTCGGCACGGTGAAGGACGATGGCGCGTTGAATCTGTATGACGGAAAGCTCCGCTTGATGTCAAAGGATGGATCGTTCGTCGACTTCCCGTACAAGGAGTACACCGACTTCATCAGCGAGCACATTGAGCCGTGGAGCTACTTGAAGTTCCCGTACGACAAACGCGCGGGTACGTTTTCCATGGATCTCGATAATCCGAACGGGATCTATCGGGCCAACACGCTGGCGCGCATCAACGTGTGCGACTACATCGACACCCCGTTGGCGCAGGCAGAGCTTGAGGAATTCCGAAAGAACTTCGGGCGCCCCGCCCAGCTTACGCTCCTGTATCACTGGGCGAGACTCATCGAGCTGCTGTATAATGCTGAGAATGCGATTCGTCTGTTGGATGATCCGGGAATCACGGATACGGAGACGCGCGTGAACGTGACACCGCGCGCCGCTCGTGGTGTCGGCTGTGTCGAAGCGCCGCGAGGCACGCTGATCCACGACTACACAACCGACGAGAAAGGACTCCTGACGAACGTCAATCTTATCGTCGGCACGACGCACAACAACGCGCCGATCAACATGTCGGTGAAGCAGGCTGCGAAGTCGTTGATCAAGAGCGGCAAATATGATCAGGGGATCCTGAACCGGGTGGAGATGGCGATCCGCGCCTACGACCCGTGCTTATCGTGCGCAACACACAAATTCGATGGCACGTTGGCAGTCAGGGTTGACATCTACAATGCGCAGGGCGAGTTGGTCGATTCGATGGCGAATTAACTTGACGTGAAGGGGCGGCGAGATTCCGGGGTTTGCGAAGTCGTCGCCCCATGTCTTCTTTCGGAGAATGCCCCAACGGGTCATCGATAAGGTTCGAAAGATGTACTTCGAATCATCCGTTTCAATAAACCGACCTGGGCACGAGGTATTTGCTTTCTTCCGGGACAAGGATAAGTATCCTCAGAAGAGGAATTCACCCGTCCTGGTTCTCGAGCAAACAACGGAAGGGGAGCCACGTGTTGGTACTGGGTACCGAGAGGTAATTCGAATCCTCCCTTTCATCCACATGGAGATCTTCTCGAAGATCACACGGTTTGAACCAAACGAATTCCTTGAAGAAGATTTTGAGAGTAGTGGATTGTTTCGATGATTCCTATGTTTAGAGAACACACCCCT
>DMMN01000221.1 GCA_003453835.1 Bacteroidota bacterium
ATTACCAGGAGACGCAAGGGCATCCGATAGCCACAGACGGAAGCCACGACGCATGGCCGGTTCTGTCCCCACAGTTTCGACAAATCGCTGAGGATCACCTGCTTTTGCTTCGAACTCTTGAGCAATGAATCTTGAGACCGCCCAATCCTCAAGAATGTCATGAGCTGGTGCGAAGCCGCCTTCCTTTGATTTGATGAGAATTCCGTCTTGTGTGAGAACACTAAGCGCTTCGGCATCTCGATCTTCCGGAGGTACAAAAAGGCTCATTCGACGCGCTCGTTCCACTGATACCGCGAGCAAGCATTGTCCCCTTTTGATAGGCAATCCACCCTGCGTATGAGATGCTTGCTCAACATAATCTCGCCAAACAATGTCCTTGAACTGGCGTTCGTCAATATCAGATGCAGTCGTGGTGGCTGCCGATGACGGGAAAGCCTTCCATGCAAGCGACAAGATGAAGGGGAGCCGAAGCAGCCTCGTCAGCCGTTGATTTGCAATCAGAGGAACCAATTGAGGGGCCTGGTCTGACACCCACTTCAACTCTTCATTGCTAAGGGGCGGGATCGTGACAGTGGTAACGTCGTTGCCCCACTGGGCTAATAGATGCTCTCTTAAATCCTGCGCCGAGGACTCGCGACAAGTGATTACAACCGTCCATGAATCGTCATTACTCAGTTGCTGGAGCAAGTGATGAAAAGCTTCAATATTATTTAGCTCGAATAACCGCTCGGCACCGTCTACCAGCAATAACTTTCTCGGCAACAGAGCAAACTCGGAACGAAGTTGAACCATCGGCAACCCAACGCCTATGCTTGTCAGAAACTGATGGATATGGGCGTAATTAAACTCCTGCGCCTTGAACGCGAACGGCACAATCCTATTAGGCAAGGCTTCGAGAAGCATCTTGACTATCGCTGACTTTCCAGAACCTGGAGGCCCCTGAACGACTATGACACGAGATGATTCGAAAGCATCAGCCACAATATCTAGGGCGTTGGTCCGTGGAAGTCGTACTCCCGGCGCAAGTTCGGTATTGATGGCTCCGAGAACGAAATCAGTATGCTCTTTCAGCCTGAAGACGACATCTCTCTGCGCCGCAGACCGTTGAGGCTGAACAGCCGCACGTAGCCGTTGAGGAAGTGCCGGAGTTGTAAAAGTTCCTGCGGTCTTGTTCCACTCTTGAGCTTGAACTATCAAGCCATCCCAGATCGCCCGAGCATCAAGCCCATCAGACGCACTCCGGGCCATATCAAGCACCGTTAAGACTGCCGCTTCATCCTTGCTGTCCTGTACGTCGAAGTCATAAGACAACAGATATAAGTGTTTGAGAAATTGCCACAGGATGTCATCGGTAGGCGCAGTGCCGGCGATCTTCGTAATCACATCTCGGAAGACTTGGAGATAGGCGCGCTTCTGGTCCGAGCTAAACCCTGCCGTGGCGACCTTACCAACAAACTCTGCACTGGTTGCCGCTGTTCGTGCCCAGTCTAATAGTGGACGCACATGTTGCAGTACGCGATCAGACTGTGGGCCAGTTATAAGTGCGAGTGCATCTCGGCCCTTAACGAATGCGTTGTGGTTATTGAAATCTGACCAAAAGGCCGCCAGCGATTCGTAGAACTCCCCGTCTAAGACAGTGATCTTTGCATGGTGCTTGACCTGAGCCAGCAGTCGATGCTCGGCTCTGGAGTCAGTGCGGATAGTTATAACGACATCGTCCGTGGCGAAACCAGCTTGTTTGGCCTGGAGACGGACAGATTTGATGCTGCCGCCTGGGAGGCATGGAACGCGGCCTCCAATGAGCAAGTGAAGCAGAAAGATCGCTTGGACTTTCGCCTCGAAGAACTGGCCGCCACCGCCGGTGCTAAATGGACTTGAAACTTCGCTACTCATGTGCCATACATCTCCCCCCGCTCCCTCACAATCATCGCCTTCTCCCGCTCGATCTCCTCGATCAGTTCCTGTTCAGTGGGCAGATAGAGCTTGTACTTGGAGGCAAAGAGCTGCTTGTTTTCCTTGAGCACGGAGTACTTGACCACGGTTTCGTCCTTGTCGGTGCAGAGGATGATGCCGATAGTCGGGTTGTCGTCTTTGCTTTTGTACTTATCCTCGTAGAGCCGAACGTACATGTCCATTTGACCGATATCTTGATGGGCCAATTCTCCCGTTTTCAAGTCGATAAGTACGAAGCACTTGAGGAGGTAGTTGTAGAATACGAGATCGATGAAGAAGTCTTTGGTGTCGGTGCTGATGCGCTGCTGTCGGGCCACGAAGGCGAACCCCTTGCCCAGTTCCAGCATGAACGCCTGCAGCTTGCCGATGATGGCCTGTTCGAGGTCGGATTCACGGAAATCAGGGTTGTCCTTGAGCCCGAGAAATTCGAGCACGTAGGGGTCTTTGATGAAATCTTTTGGGTTGGGCGCAAGGTGTGCGGTCTTCTGCTGCATCTCGTCGATGACGGCCTTTTTACGGCGGCTCATGTGCAGGCGCTCGTAGTAGAGCGAGTTGATTTGACGTTCGAGGGCACGCACCGACCAGTTCTGTTCAGCGGCTTCACGGGCGTAGTAGTCGCGGGCTTCGGGCTTTTCAACGCGCAGAAGCAGCTTGAAATGCGACCACGTTAATAGGTGCCACGGTGTAGCACCTTTTGCCGATTCAACCGCGTTTATTGATCCGTCTGCGGATTTTTCACACACTGTGTGAAAAATTGGAAAGGCGAGATAAAACCGCCTGAAGTAAGCCAAATTCGTTGATCCAAACCCGGAGCCGAACTCGGCAGTCAAACCCACGGATAGCTCTTGAATCAAAGCCTTGCCGTACCCAGCCCGCTTCTGTCCCTGCTGCTCCTCCTCAACGATCATCCGCCCAACATGCCAGTACGCCTGGACCATGGCAAAGTTCACGGCTCGGTAGGCATTGGAGCGGGCGGTACGAAGCACCTCGGCAACAGACTGATAGAATTCGCTCCGCACTGTGGAGCGAATTGACTGACTCACCCCCACCGTCTTGGAAACTTTTCTTTTTTTGGTAAGCGCCTTCTTCATCATACGCCAATCCTCGCCAAAATCGCCTTGAGCGCGGCATCCGTTGCCTTTGCCTCATCTTCCAGAGCGTTCAACTCCTCCACGATCTCAGCGATGGGCCGGTATTCGTCCGCTTCACCGGTGTGGATGTAGCGGCTGGGGGAAATGTTGAAGTCGTTCTTGGCGATTTCCTCACGGGTGACGATGCGCGAATACTTCTCCTTTTCCTTCCACGCAGTGAAGGTGTCGGCTATGCGGACAATGGCGTCAGCGGGGATGTAGTTCTTCGGGTCGCCCTTGCTGAACTCGCGGCTCGCGTTGAGCAGGAAGAGTTTGCCCTTCCGCTCCTGCGGCTTTGCCTGGTTCAGCACGATAATGACGCCGGGGGCGCTGGTGTTGTAGAAGAGGTTTTCAGGCAAATAGAGCACGCCCTCGATCAAGTCCTGCTCCACGAACCAGCGGCGTACGTCCTTTTCCTTGTTGGTGTTCGCGTTGCCGGAGCCGCGCGAGGCTGCGCCGGTGTCGAGCACTACGGCGGCGCGGCCTTTGTCATTCAGGCTGGCGAGAATGTGCTGCACCCAGCCCCAGTCCGCCTTGCTTCCGGGAAAGCCGGCGTCCTTGGGAAAGCGGTCGAGCTCGTCGGCGTCGTAGTCCTTTTCCTTGAACTCGGTCTGGTTCCACATGGGATTGGCCACCACCCGGTCGAAGGTCCGGAGGCGGTTGCCCGTGCGGAACTTGGGCTTGCGGAAGGTGTCGCCGATCTGGATCTCTCCCTCCATGTCGTGGATGATCATGTTCATGTTCGCCATGGCCCAGGTGCCGGGCTCATTCTCCTGCCCATAGAGCCGCGCGGGGGCGAAGGTCTTGCGGGAGCGAAGATTCATCTTCTCCTGGAGCACCAGTTCACACTTAATAAGCAGGCCGGCGGAACCGCTGCAGGGGTCATAGATGTCCATGCCTGGTTCGGCATCCATGATGCGGGCTATTACGAGTCCGACCTCGGCCGGTGTATAGAACTCGCCCGCGCTTTTGCCGCTGTTCTCCGCAAACTTGCGGATGAGGTATTCGTAG
>DMMN01000370.1 GCA_003453835.1 Bacteroidota bacterium
GGTGTTTGGTTTCGAGTTCTGGGTAGATGATTACAAACGCCGTGCCAATCGGGAATGCTCAATGATTTTGATGCTCTTCTCGGTGAGAGGCAAGATTCGTGTTCCAAAATGATTTGCTTGCCTCATTGTGAGACCCCAATAAAAGGGCCTATTCTCGTCGCAGAAGAAGTCTTGTTTCCAAATTCCTTACTGGCATCAGTATTCTGCTCTCAGGCTGAGACAGATGCCATTATCCCGCCACAACGAAAGAGATACGAAATCACTGAATCGGAGAGAATTCGTCTACATTATTGCTGGCACGCGGATTGAGCAACTCATACGAAAGAATCGTTCCGTGATGAGTTCATTCTTTGAGAGGCGGGAAGTGATATGATGAAGCCAAATGTTGTGGACACTCTTGAGTGTTCCATGCCCAGCTTGAGCCACGCAGAGGGTTTAAGAACGGAGTTTCTCTCCAGGGTCTCTCACGAGTTGCGAACCCCCCTCACCTCCATTATCGGTTACGCTGAGGTAATACTTACGGATCCCAAACTCGCTTCCGAAACCAGGCAGGAGTTTGCGGAGATCATCCGAAACGAGGGAAAGAAGCTTTCGAATCTGATCGATGATTGCCTCGAACTGGCATTCGGGGATCAAGACAAACTCCATCGAGAGCGGGTAGTGGTGGATGTCGGGGAAATTCTCGAGCAGGCCGTCGGACTCGTCGCCGTCGAGGCGTCTTCGAAATCAATCGAGATATGCTTCAAGGAATCTGAGACACCAGTGCACGCGATAGTCAATTGTGCGCGCCTTCAGCAGATCATTCAGAACTTTCTCGTCAATTCCGTCCTTCTCTCCCCCGTTGGAGGAAAGGTGGAAATCGAGATGCCGTCCTATGATTCGACGTTTGAGATCGAGATACGAGGAAGGGACATCCCACTCACTGATCGGAATGCTATGGAGCTTTGCCGGGACTTCAAATGGATCCACGCACAGAATGTCGAGCTATGCCGGGACGGAATAGGACTTGCATTTGCAAAACATCTTGTCGAACTTCAAGGCGGAAGCCTGACAATTCAGGGTGACGGGGGTATTGGCTTAACGTTTCTCCTTCGCTTTGCAAAGTAGATCACCCTCATTTCGGTTGTTGCCTTCTCCCACCTTTGCATGACGCCCTCTATGGCAGATAGACTCGTATTCATTGTAGACGACGAGGAGACCATTTCTCGGCTGCTCGAGCATTGGGTGAGCAAGAAGTGGGGATATCCCGCGCGCACGTTTACAACAGGTGAAGCACTCTTAGAGTCTATCCAGGAACACCCCGACGTTATCCTCCTTGATATCATGCTGCCGGGTATTGGCGGTGTTGAGACGCTTAAGGAAATCAAGAGACAATATCCGGACATCCCGGTGATCATGCTTTCGGCGCAGGGGAAGGTCGATGTTGCCATCGAGACGTTGAAAATTGGCGCCACGGATTATTTTAGCAAGCCGGTCGATTTTGCCAAACTCGAAGTGAGCATGAAGAATGCGATCCAGACGCACGATCTCGCCCTCGAGCTGGTGCGACTCCGCGAGGCGGTGGAGAAGCCCGTTCATTTCGAGAACATCCTTACCAACAACGGTGCGATGCAGGAGGTCTTCAAGCTTGTTCAGAAAGTGAAAGACAACGATATCTGCGTGTTGGTGCTGGGCGAGAGCGGAACCGGCAAGGAACTCATCGCCCGAGCCATTCACTACAACGGTATCCGCCGGAGTAACCCGTTCGTTGTCGTCAACTGTGCTTCGATCCCCAAGGACCTTCTCGAGAGCGAGCTCTTCGGCCACGAGAAAGGCTCCTTCACGGGGGCCTACCAGCGACGCATCGGCAAGTTCGAGCAATCGAGCGGAGGCACATTGTTCCTCGATGAGATCGGCGAGCTCGACCTGAGTCTTCAGGCAAAACTCCTTCGAGTGATTCAGTCGAAACAGTTCGAGCGGGTGGGCGGAAACGAGACACTGACGTCCGACGTGCGTCTTGTCTCGGCAACTAATCGTGATCTCGTGAAGGCAATTCAGCTGAAAGAGTTTCGCGAAGACCTGTACTTTCGTCTTGCGACATTTCCCATCATGATTCCTCCGCTGCGCGATCGCAAGTCCGATGTGTTGTTGCTATCGGAGTATTTTCTGAAGCGGTTCTCCGAAGACCTCTCACGGCCAAGGATGGGTTTCTCAAAGAAAGCCCTGAAGCTTCTGTATGACTACCCCTGGCCGGGCAACGTCCGCGAGTTGGAAAATGCCATCCAGCGCGCGACATTGATGGCTGACGGGAGTGTGATAAACGAACGAGACCTTCCCCTTGCGGTCCAGGCCTTCGGCTCTCAGGACGAGTCAAGTTCTGCCTCCCCCCTCTCCACGGGCGTGCAAAGCATTCGTCCGCTCGAGAAGATCAAGGAGGAAGCAATCCGGCAAGCCCTGAAGTCGACGGAAGGAAATATTGTCGAGGCGGCGAAGCGTCTGAAGATTGGCCGCGCCACGTTCTATCGACTGATGAAGAAATACAAGATCAACGCCTGATGATCGGCGGTGGACAACGCCACCCGGTTCCGCACCCTGTCTCCCCCCTACTTCCCCGATTTCTCTGATTCACCCGTCGCAACAATTCCATGTTCAATTGCATAGTGCGTGAGCTTCACCACATCGTGAATGTTGAGCTTCTGCATGATGTTGGTCCTGTGGGTGTCGACCGTTCGGGGACTTATGAACAGGTGATCGGCAATCTGCTGGTTCGTGAGTCCCTGAGCCACGAGGGCAAGGATCTCCCTTTCCCGCTTCGTCAGGGGAATGCTCTCGGTCGAGGCCTTCCCCTCCCCCTCGGCCCGTTTCCGATACGCGTCGGCCATTATCTGTGAAACACGCNNATCTTCCACCCTTCGCCACCGCGCGGATGGCGGTGGAGAGTTCCTCTCTGCCGGCGCTTTTCAACACATATCCGCCGGCTCCGGACTTCAGGATTTGATACACGTACTCTTCATTCTCGTGCATCGTCAGCACCAGCACTTTGGTGTCGGGGAACCGCTTGGTGATGATGGCGGTCGCTTCGATGCCGGAGAGTTTCGGCATCGAGAGATCAATCACGACGACGTCGGGATGCAGCTCTTTCGTCTTCTCGACCGCCTCCTCGCCATCTTGTGCCTCCCCGACGATGTGAAAATCCTTGTTGCCCTGAAGCAGGGTCGCAATGCCGGTTCGTATGAGGGCGTGATCATCGGCAATCAAGATGCGGATTCTATCCATGCGCTTCCTTCCTGATCATCGGTACCTCGACGATGATCTCGGTCCCCTTGCCCGGCCTGGAATCGAGAGCGAAAGAACCGTTGAACGAGATCGCTCGTTCGCGCATACTCACTAATCCCATTCCGTGCCGATCATTCCGGTAGAGTTCGAACGAACGGACGCGAAATCCTTTTCCGTCGTCGTCAATCGTCAGACGCAGGGTGCGGTCGTCGCCGATAAGCTGGGCGTTGACTTCGGTCGCCTCGGCGTGCTTCGCGATGTTATTGAGCGCTTCTTGGGCGATTCGATAGAGGCCGACCTCGACAATCGGATCGAGTCTACTGTCAACGCCGCTCGTATGAAAATTGACTTTAAGATTGTTCCTATTCGAGAATTGTTCGCAAAGCAGTTGAAGCGCAGGCACAAGGCCGAAATCGACCAGAACGCTGGGCATCAGGTTGTAGGAGATCTCGCGGGCTTCCGCCATAGAGCTATCAAGCAGTCCTTTGATGTCGGCGATGCGTTGCAGGTCTTCAGGATTCTGGAAATTGGCCCCGTCTTCCAGGATCTCGACGTTAAACTTGATGGCCGTGAGGATCTGGCCGAGGCTGTCGTGGATCTCGCGCGCAATCCGGCGACGTTCCTCCTCTTGCGCTTTGACCCGCGCCCCCGAAAGGGCCTCGAGGTCTCGTTCGCGCGATAGGAGGTTATCATAGAGTTGTGCGTTTGCCAATGCAATGGAGGATTTCTCCGCCAACGAACTCAGGAGCCGCAACTCCCGGGACGAAAACTCGTGATGCTGTCGATATCCCACAACGAGCTGACCACGGATTTCCTTGTCCACCACAAGGGGAAAACGGGCTGCCGACACGATGTGTTCCTCTTTGAAGAGGGGGAACTCATCGATGAGAAACTTTGGATTCGTTCCCAGATCCTGCATGACAATGGGTTCCTTACTTCCGACGATTTCTTTGTAGAACGCTCCAAGACGGAACGGTTCTTGCGGCAAAGGCACTTGATTCCCTTTGNNCGGCCCGCCATCGCACTAACTGGGAAGCAAGATCAGCCAGCATTACGCCTGCCCAATCCGCCCTCGTCAAGATCTTCGCGTGATGGGAAATCGTGTCGAGAACCACCTGGAGGTTGACGCTCGAGACGAGCTGACGGTCGATTGTGCTCATCGTCTCCTGTTCCCAAAGCCAGAGCGCCTGCTCACGCTCGAGTAGTTTCCGCTCGGTAATGTCACGGAACGAGGCTTGCACGGCCGGACGCCCATTCCAGGAAACGAGCTTCGCATTAACCTCGAGGTCGATGACTTTCCCTTGCTTGCTCAGACCTTTGAGCTCGAAGTTCCGAAGAATATCCTCCCCGATGAGTCGACCCTGATATCCTTCCAACACAAAGAACCGGCTCGCCGGAGCCACGGTCTCTGTGAAACTCACAGACTTCATCTCTTCTATCGACGAGTACCCAAAGATCTTCATCGCCGAGGAATTGACGAAGACCAACCTGCCGTCCTGAACGATGACGATGCCGTCGAGAGAGCTCTCGACGATGTTTTGATACTTTTCTTGTGACTCTTCGAACTTGCGCGCAAGCTCCCTCCGCTCGGTGACATCGTGGTGAATACTGATGCACTCGAGTAACTTACCAGACTTATCCATGACCGGCGATATGATAAGAAGCGTGTAAATGCTTTCATCTACCCGCCTGGCGATCTCCACATCACCGGACCAGGCTTTTCCCAATCGTAACGTTCGCTCAACCAACGACCAGAAGTCTTTTTCGCCCGGAGTTCCGTTCAGAAGCGTAACTCCCTCGAACGCTGGATTTCCGATGAGTTCTTTGAGCGGTCTTCCGGCCCAGTTCTCATAAGCAGGATTCGCGTAGAGCGTTCGTCCTGCCGCATTGACGACCTGGATTGGATTGATCGAGTACTCGAGGAGCGATTGAAACCGGCGCGTTCCCTCCTTCGATTGCCGTTCCTGCCGCATCATCGCAAACGCGACGATGGCCCCGACAGCAAAGAGAACGAGGGAGATAATGAATGTCTGCTCAACGGACTTCAAGATCAATCGTCCGGAAGCTTCAACTTGATCGACATTCTCTTCGAGTTCGACCCGCAGGTGGTCATCGAACCGGACACGCAATTCTTTCAGGAACTCGTTCACCCTGGGCATAAAAGTACCACCGGCGGTTCCCGCGCCGAGTTCTTTTGACGTGGAAGGCGCCTCATCCTCGAAGTGCTTCTCCGTCCTACGAAAGACGTTCCTTGATCTCTGGACAAGTATATCGTAGTGTGCCGAGACGAGGCCAAACTTCTCCATCAACTCATCCCTCTTTAGAGCGTTGGAGCGAGAGAGCAAGAGGAGGTAGGAGCTTCTGGTCGAATCGAATCGATCAGCTATTGGAAGAAACACCGCAAGAAGTGTGTCCCGTCTTTCCGGTTGTGCGTAAGCTTCTTGGGCGACGTAGAACAGCCGCAGGCTTTCCCGGTAGGCAGTCAGTGTGAGCGTATCGCGAGTCGCAGAAATCATATAGTCCTCGTTTGCACGGGATTCAGCGGCGAGGACCTGAAGGAAGATGACGGCGATACCTATGAAAGCGGGAAGGATGATGACACCGAGGGCCAGCGCAAGCTTCCGTGGAGGTTCGCTCAGCTTTTGCACCCAAGACGAAAGCAAACTGGATTCAGGCGGTTGCGTCATACAACTGTGGTCAGTGACAATGATGGCACATGAGAATCCCGTCGAGGACGATCGACTTCTCGGTAGGAGACGGCTTTGTTGGGGCAAAGATAGCCAATGAAGCCCTGAATTTCAACCTGCACGCTGGAGAGCGCCGATCGGGTCTCCGGAACCGCCACCAGGAAACTCTATCGACCAAAGATCTAACGACAGGAATAGAGAAACTGGTCGGTCCCTTCAAAGAGAAAGGAAGCGATCATTCCGCGAAGGATATGAAATTGTGGAAAAAGTCGGGTGCAGAAGGGATACAGAGAGTCGGTTCGTTGGAGGCCGGCATCACCGACGAGAACTCACTTTCTCACCATCTCTCTGGTGATAGGAGGTCCCCGATGCACGAGATCGAAAAGGACAGGGTATGCAGCGACAGCTATTTCGCGATCAATTTCCTGTACGACTCGACGTCCAGGAGGTCGCTCAATTCGGCCAGATTGGAGATTTTCATCTTGACCATCCAGCCGTCGTCGTATGGCGATTTGTTGACGAGCTCAGGCTTGTCCTGAATCTGTCGATTTGTTTCAAGGATCTCGCCGGTCAAAGGAGCGTACAGATCGGAGACGGCTTTTACGGCTTCGATGGTCCCAAACGTCTTACCCTGGGTAACTTTTGTTCCGGCAGCAGGAAGCTCCAGGAAGACGACGTCTCCGAGCTCGCCTTGGGCATAGTCGGTAATGCCGACCCAGCCGATCTCTCCTTCGATGCGAATCCATTCATGGTCTTTGGTGTATTTGAGATTCTCGGGGAAGTTCATTGAAACCTCTGATGATGATGTGCGTCGGTTCTGCCTTGGAGGAATGGAGAGTGTTCGTTCTGCGTCATCTCCCTACAGCTTCGTCTCCTCCCCATCTTTGAAATCGAATGATTCGATAAATCTCGTATCAAAGTGTCCGCTTCGGAATGTCTCATTCTTCATCAGCTTTTTGTGGAACGGAATCGTCGTCTTGATCCCTTCCACCACGAATTCATCCAGGGCAAAGTACATTTTCTCAATTGCCTCTCCCCTGGTTTTGCTCTTCACGATGAGTTTTGCGACAAGGGAGTCATAGAACGGGGGAATTTCGTATCCGTCGTATGCGTGCGTATCGACACGGATCCCGAAGCCGCCGGGCGCGTGAAACGCAGAGATCTTGCCGGGAGACGGACGAAAATCGTAGTTAGGATCTTCGGCATTGATGCGACATTCAATGGCGTGCCACAACGGCTTAAGGGTTGTTTTCTTTAGTCGCTCCCCCGAGGCAACCTCTATCTGCATTTTCACCAGATCGACCCCGTACACCTCTTCCGTCACGGGGTGTTCCACCTGAATGCGTGTATTCATTTCCATGAAATAGAAGTTCTTGAGCTTATCGACGAGGAACTCGACGGTCCCGGCTCCAAGGTAATTCACGCTCTTCGCTCCCTTCACTGCGGCGGCGCCCATCGCCGCTCGCATCTCCGGAGTGAGGGCTGGAGAAGGAGATTCCTCCACGAGTTTCTGGTGCCGGCGCTGGACGGAGCAGTCACGCTCCCCAAAATGAACTACATTTCCATACCGATCTCCCATGACCTGAATCTCGACGTGTCGTGGTTCCTCCAGGTACTTTTCGATATAGACGGAAGAATTCCCGAACGCCTTCTCTGCTTCGTGGCTCGCCGTTTTGAATGCGTTTTCAAGATCCGCCGCCTCACGCACAATGCGCATCCCTCTCCCTCCGCCGCCTGCAGTCGCTTTGATAATAATCGGATAGCCGACATCGCTCGCGATCTTTCCGGCGTCGTGGAGTTCCGAAATGACACCGTCGCTTCCAGGAATAACGGGAACTCCGGCCTTGCGCATCGTCTCCTTCGCCAGCGCCTTGTCCCCCATCGCGCTGATGGCATGCGGCCTGGGGCCGACAAACACAAGACCCGAGGTGGCACAGATTTCCGCGAAGCTCGCATTCTCGGCCAGGAAGCCGTACCCTGGATGAACTGCGTCCGCATTGGTGACCTCAGCGGCAGCGATGAGGCGCGTGATATTCAGATAGCTCTCCTTGCTTGCCGGCGGACCAATGCACACTGCCTCGTCCGCGAATTTCACCGGGAGTGAGACTCGATCCGCTTCAGAGTGCACGGCAACCGTTTTGATGCCAAGCTCCCTGCATGCTCGTATGATGCGCAGAGCTATTTCGCCTCGATTCGCTATCAGAATTTTCTTGAACAAGTTCTTCCTTAGATTGAAGCTCAAGCTTGGTTTGAGTAGGGGCGACGATCCGGGGGCGGCGTCACGGGCGCTTCACGTTATGATTTGTCGATGAGGAACAAGACCTGGTTGTATTCTACCGGCTTGCCGTTCTCGACAAGAATCTGCATGATTCGACCGTTGACATCCGATTCGATTTCATTCATCAGCTTCATCGCTTCGACGATGCAAAGCACCGTTCCGACCCTTACATCTTGTCCTATCTCGATGTAGTTTGTCGCGTCAGGGGCGGGCGCACGGTAGAACGTTCCAACGATCGGAGACCGGACCTCGTGATATCTTGCCTCGGGGGGAACTGAAGATGAAGCAGGTGCCACGAACAGGCCCCGAGCGTCGAGAGGAGAGGTTGGGAGGGGCGGGAGGGTTGGCCCCGGCAGTTGGGGGATGGAGTATGAGGCCGGCGCGGCTACGACGGCTTGAGAGGTTCGATTCTTGGCAACGCGGATCTTCTTTCCTTCTTCTTCGATTTCAATCTCATCAATGCTACTTCTTTCAACAAGCCTGATCACCTTCTTGACGTAGGCCAGGTCCATGAATACTCCGAGTTAGTTGTGGGGAACGGGGGAACGCTCCTCGCTGAGGACCCCCTGCGCTCGGGCGCGAGAGTCATTGGAGAAGCAGTGCTACAACTTAGTTCTTGACGCGATCTAAGTATTCACCGGTGCGGGTATCGATACGAATAACATCCCCCTCGTTGATAAAGAGGGGAACGTTTACCGTCGCCCCCGTCTCAACCTTTGCCGGTTTTGTGGCACCCGTTGCCGTATCCCCACGGACTCCAGGCACCGTTTCTACTACTTTCAATCTTACGTTGAACGGGATTTCGGAGCTGACGATGTCGTGTCCGACCATCATCAGTTGAATCGACTCTCCTTCCTTCAGAAATTTCGCCGCTTCACCAAGCACTGCCTCAGAAACTGGCATCTGCTCGTATGATTCCTTATCCATGAACTGATAGCTTGCCCCATCGTGATAAAGATAGGTGAAGTCCTTCTGCTCGAGGCGAACCTCCTCCACTTCTTCTCCGGATCGGAAGCGCGTTTCTGACACCCGTCCCGTCTTGAGATTTCGGAGCTTTGCCTGGACGAAGGCCCGAAGGTTGCCCGGAGTTCTATGGATGTACTCTTCTATCTTGTGGAGCTCACCGTTGAATTTGATTACCATTCCAATGCGAAACTCTGCTGTCGTGGCCATAGATCTCTACAAAATCCTCTCATTTTTATCAAAAACGTGCTGATTTGCTGCAAAATTGGGGTGAAAGTATACGAAAAACGATAGGGAAAGTCAAGACAATTATCCGGCTTGAACAGCGACCGTAGACCCAAGGGCGACCGGAAGTCTTGAAGACGATCGACTTCTCATTCTCGGAGTCGATCGGAGATGATCCATCCGACGATTCGTATACCCAGAGTCGTTCGATACCGCTCGCTCACATCCGCGTACACACACCACATTGAGCCCGTCGGATATCAGTTCTAACAAGTGTTCACAGGATCCCCCAACTATGCGGGGAAAGACGAGAATTTCAGACGCGCTCAACGAAGTGGAGCCAGTCCGAAGAAGGAGCGCAGCTATGTCGAAGCATACTCAGAGCGGCTGCCAGAGCGCAGTCTTCGACTTCGCTCNNCGCTCAGACTAACTACCCTCCGGCTGGTAAACTCACGAAGTGCATCCTTTGTTCTCATTCTGATTAGTGCTATATTTTCAAAATTTTCAGCCGAAACCTGAAATCCTGGAGCGCATCTATGCTATCTGATATCAATAAGATCGAATTCTTCCCGAGCATATTGGAGACAATCGGCAAAACGCCCCTTGTTAGACTCAACAAGATCACGGCCGGCTACAAACCGCAGACCTTCGCAAAAGTGGAGTATTTCAATCCTGGCGGCTCCGTCAAGGACAGGATTGGAGTACAGATGATCGAGGAGGCGGAGAAAGAAGGANNCCCATGCCCGATAAGATGAGCATTGAAAAAATACGCTTGCTGCGGGCCTTCGGCGCAGAGGTGGTTGTGACTCCCACAGCCGTTCCCCACGAGTCGCCCGAGAGCTATACGGAGGTGGCGAAGAGAATCGTCCGGGAAACGCCAAACTCGATTCTTGCCAACCAGTATTACAACCCGAAGAATCCGGAATCACATTACAGGACGACGGGCCCCGAGATCTGGGANNCGGAGTGGGAAGGTACTTGAAAGAACAGAACCCGGATGTGAAGGTCATCGGCATCGATCCCAAAGGCTCAATCCTTCGGGAGTACTTCTATACGAAGAAATACGCCCCTACGTTCAAGACCTACAAGGTCGAAGGGATCGGCCAAGACTATGTGCCCGGCGTGATGCAATTCCAGTTCGTGGATGAGATCGTCGAAGTGACGGACAAGGAATCGTTTCTGATGGCGCGCCGGCTGACGAGAGAAGAGGGGATCTTCGTTGGCGGTTCCGCAGGTACTGCAATGGCAGGTGCTCTGAAAGTCGCGGAGCGGCTTTCGGAAAAGGACGTGATGGTGGTGCTCTTGCCGGACACAGGCGAACGATACCTCAGCAAGATTTATAATGACGATTGGATGAAGGAGAACAGATTCCTCATTCCGGAAAAGATCACGGTCCGATATGTGATGGAAGGGAAGAAGGGAGTGCCAAGCCTTGTGTCAATCGATCCCGTCACAACGGTGCGCAAAGCGTTAGACCTGCTCAGCGAACACAACGTCTCTCAGTTGCCCGTGTTGGATCGAGGCCGGCCCGTGGGGAGCATTGACGAGAGCGACTTGATGGGGGCCGTCATCGACAATCCGGCGCTGTTTGACGCTCCGGTCAGTTCCATGATGAAGCCTTCGTTTCCAAATGTCCACATTGACGATTCGATCAATCAGGCGATCAGTGAGCTTTCCAAAAGACATCCGGCTGTGCTGGTAGAGGAGGCCGGAAGGATTGTCGGGATCATTACCAGATTCGACGTGATCGAGTATATGTCGCGCTGAATCTGCTGATCCCCCCGACACGTCACAACAACTCGGAGAGCGGAGTACCGTTGCCCGGACACGCGTGTCATTGTCACTCTCCGTAACTTCCATCGCTAAGGAGCCATCCCATGGGATTTTCCACCAAGGCAATCCACGCAGGCGTTGAGCCGGATCCGTTTACCGGCTCGATCATGACCCCGATTCATTTAACTTCGACCTACGTCCAGGAAGAATTGGGAAAACATAAAGGGTACGAATATTCCCGTGTTTCCAATCCCACTCGGACGGTACTCGAAAGAAATATCGCGGCCCTGGAGAACGGCAGGGAGGGTCTCGCCTTTGCCTCTGGCATGGCGGCAGAGACGGCGATTTTTCATCTCTTGAAGGCAGGTGATCACGTTATCGTTTCTCGCAACGTCTACGGCGGCACGTACCGAGTCGGGAAGCTGGTATTGGACAGCTACAACCTCGACTTCGAGTTCGTCGATACGACGGACCTCCAGACCATCAAGAAGGCAATCAGACCCAACACAAAGATGGTTTTCATCGAGACTCCGACGAATCCGACCATGGAGATCACCGATCTGGCCGCAGTGGCAAAGCTGTGTCAATCCAGAAAGCTCGTTTCCGTCGTCGACAATACGTTTGCGACCCCCTATCTTCAGAATCCGCTCGAGTACGGCCTCGATATCGTCGTCCACAGCGCAACGAAATACCTTAACGGTCATAGCGATATGCTCGGAGGGTTGATCGTCCTCAATGATCCGCAGCTTATCGAGCGTCTCCGGTTTATTCAGAAATCTGTAGGGGGAATCTTAAGTCCTTTCGAAGCCTGGCTCTGCATCCGGGGCATCAAGACATTGGCGGTGAGGATGGACCGATCGTGCGCAAACGCGATGGAAGTGGCTTTGTATCTCTCCCGACACCGGAAGGTCAAGAAGGTAAATTATCCCGGACTCGTCTCGCACCCGCAACATCGACTTGCGCAGAAGCAGATGCGCGGCTTCGGCGGGATGATCTCTTTTGATCTTGGGACTCTCGAGAATGCAAAGAAGTTGCTGAAGTCAGTCCGCCTCTGCGCTCTTGCCGAGAGCCTTGGAGGAGTCGAAACGCTCATCTCTCATCCGGCTACAATGACCCATGCGTCTATCCCCCTTGAAGAGCGGAACCGAATCGGCGTAACAGACGGCCTGGTCAGGATTTCAGTCGGGATAGAAGACGTGGAAGATATCCTTGCCGATCTGAAGAAGGCGCTTGCCGCAATCTGAAGGATTCACACGACGCATGTGGAAGCTCCGTCAATCTGCTCAGTTCCTCATTTGTCCGACTTGAAAGACCGATTTATGAACGCAAGAGCTATCGTTCTCCTTCTCTTTATCTTTGCCTCTCCACTTTGTGCTCAGCTCCGAGGAGCGGACACGGTCTGGGTTGAAGAGACATTGAAGCGCATGACGCTTGAAGAAAAGGTCGGCCAACTCTTCTTCCCCGTTCACACGAATTTCGAACGAACCAAAAGCTGGGTTCAGGAGCTTTCCGTCGGCGGGATTTGGTTCGCTCGCACGGAGGCGAGGAAGATCGCCGGGGAGTTGAACGCGTTGCAGATGGTATCGAAATATCCGCTTCTCGTAACGGCCGATTTTGAAAAAGGAGCGGGGACGTACGTTGATGGCGCGACGGACTTACCGATCAATATGGCGCTGGGAGCCTCGAGAGACGCGCAGGCGGTCTTCGAGGCGGCTGCGCTCACCGCAAAGGAGGCTCGGGCGATCGGCGTTCATATGAACTTTGCGCCGGTTGTGGATGTGAATAACAATCCCAAGAATCCCGTCATCAATACCCGCTCGTACGGAGAGGATTCTGAGCTTGTCGCGAGGATGGCTGAGGCGGCTATCAGGGGGTATCAAGAGAATGGGCTCCTTGCGACGGGAAAGCATTTCCCCGGACATGGGAACACCGAAACGGACACTCACGCAAAGCTCGGGATAGTTTCCAGCGACAGAGATATGTTTGAGTCGGTCGAGCTGTTCCCGTACAAGGAAATCCTTCGCAAGGCAAAGCCCTCCAGCATCATGAGCGCACACCTCTGGATCAAGGCGATCGACGCGGACACCGTTCCGGCAACGCTCTCAACGAATGCGATGGGCTCACTGCTACGGAATCGTCTCGCCTTCGACGGCATCGTGTTCACCGACGCTATGGTGATGGGTGGAATATCGACACGCTATCCGTTCGAAGTTGCAACCGTGAAGGCCATTCAAGCCGGTTGCGACGTCATCCTGTTCCCGGGAAACCTCGAAAAGGGGATCGAAGCAATACTGCGCGCGGTGCAGAATGGAGAGATCACGGAGAAACGAATTGAGGAATCGGTCCGCCGGATTCTCCGGGCAAAAACTCAGGTTGGCCTGCACGAACACCGAACGGTGGACGTTTCCAGGATCACGGAAAGCGTTGGGACAGAACTCAACTACGGGATCGCGAAGCGCATTGCATCCGGATGCTTGACGCTTGCATCAGACTCAAGGAACCTCATCCCGATCAAGGCGTCACAGAGAATTCTCGTAGTGACGATCAGCAACAAGGAGGGCACCTCCATCATCTCGCGCGGCCTGGTCTCTTTCCCTGATGAAGTCAAGAAGCAGTCAGGATCAGTCTCGGAGTTTCGCCTCTCTGACCCTCTCTCCGATTCCGAAACCTCTCAGGTCTTCGCACAAGCCACCGATGCGGACGTGGTTGTCGTGGCTGCCTATATCAAGATCATCCTAAACAGCGGCACGGTGGAGCTCCCGAAATCTCAGGCGGACTTCCTGGGAAGACTTGTGGACGTGAACCCAAACGTCGTGCTCGTTTCGTTCGGCAATCCGTACATCGGCGCCTCTGTTCCGGGCGTTTCCACCTACATCTGCGCGTTTGACAACGCCAAAGCGCTTCAGGAGGCTGCTGCCGAGGCGCTTTACGGAAAGATACCGTTCAAAGGCAAGCTCCCTGTGACGGTGAGCGCAACGATGAAGTTCGGGTACGGACGGTGAGAGTTCTAACATCTGCCCGCGGATCACTATTGAGATGTCAGGCTTCAAACGATCTGCGGGTTAGTACAGCAAGTATTTCTCGCGGAGTTTTCCAAATCCCGCAAGCTCAACCTTCCATGCCGCCACAATGTTTTCCGGCTTCTCGCCCGCATCGATCCGGAGTCTGACCATCGGTGTCCCGCTTAGTCGATCGATCGAGTTCCTCCACTGAAAATCATTCGGATAGAGCTTCTTGAGGGCGGAGAGCATTGCAATGCCCGTCCTGACGGGTTCATAGACGTTTCGATCAACCACCTTTACAAAGACGCCTCCACACTCGATACTTTTGTGTTTCGGATTCGAAGCCGCACCGGGAATATCTCGCGGGGTAAACTTGATCGGCTCGAACACTACACCCGGCAATCCATATGATTGAAGCTCGCGGGCCAATTGCTCCCCGGCAACAAACGGTGCCCCGATCGTTTCAAATGGGCGGTCTGTGCCGCGACCTTCGGAAACATTCGTCCCCTCAAAAAAGCATGTTCCCGGGTAAACCACTGCGGTGGCCAAGCCGGCAATGTTCGGAGAAGGCTTCACCCACCTCACTCCGGTTTCGTCAAACCACATCGTTCTTTTCCATCCTTCCATCTTGACGACCTTGAGGTCGGCCCTCACACCGTTCTTCAGCCACCCTTCGTTGTTGATCATCGTGGCCAGTTCGCCCATCGTGAGACCGTGGGCGACGGGAATCGGGTAGAGCCCGACGAACGAGCGGAGCGAATCGAGCCGGATGAACCCCTCCACCCAAGTCCCGCGGATCGGATTTGGGCGGTCGAGCACGATATAAGGAATCCCCATCTCCGCTGCCGCTTCCATAGCGAGCGACATGGTGCTTTCAAACGTGTAGAAGCGAACTCCGACATCAAGAATGTCGAAGAGGAGCACGTCTACGTCTTTCAACATCTCCGGAGTCGGCTTGTTGATCTGACCATAGAGTGAGTAAACGGGGACACCGGTTTTCTCGTCCCGCGCGTCGATAATCTTCTTTCCCGCCGGGGCATCGCCGCGAACACCATGCTCGGGGCCAAACAACGCGACGAGGCGTGCCCGCCGGCTCTCGGAAATGGCGTCCACGAGATGCTTCCCGTTTGAGAGGAGCGCGGAATGGTTCGTCACCAACCCGATCCGTTTTCCTTCGACCAGGTGGGCGTACTTCTCGAAGAGCAGATCAGCGCCGGTCTTTACCTGGCCAACGGAGAGTCCGTGGAGAATGAAGATAACAGAACAGAGGGTGCGTACAATTCTTCTCATGGAATCTAACCTCCTCAAGTTGAGCGCCTCAGGGAAAGCGCATTATTGTTGGGGTCAANNTGCGAAGCGGTCAACTTGAGTAACCTCCTTTGTAGTCGAACACAGAACAAAAAACCGCACGAGGGTGCGGTCGGTCGTTCAAACGATAGTCGGGCGGGCGATGACCCATCCGGCGATGGTCATCCCATCCCAGATCTCTCCGGAGCTGATCCTCTCGTCTAATTCAACCGGTGTGAGAAGAACAAGCTCGAATTCCTCGGTGGCATCGGGCCGCGCGTTGCTTGCTTTAAGTTCACGCGCTACATAGACTCGACAGATCTCGTTGGTGATTCCATTGTACGGATTGAACTTGCCGACGAGCCGCAGATCGGAGGAGACGAATCTTGCTTCTTGAGCCAGTTCTTCCGTCGCCGTCCGAAGATAATCGCTCCCCGCCTTCACCCCACCGCATGGAAACTCCAGGCTCTCTTCGTCACAGAGGTAGCGATACTGTCTCACCATCACGATCCTGCCATCATCCAGGACGGGAATAACCATGCTCGATCCGTTCGTATGGACGTAGAAGTACTCCCCCACTTCACCGTTCGGCAAGAGAAACGTATCGTGCCGGTATACCCACCATGGATTCTTGTAGAGCTCCTTCTCGGTGAGTTTCTTCCACTTTGAGAGCGACATCGTCAATGCGAAGGTTTTGTGATACTGCGTCGGGTGATTTGCGGGCTTTCCAAAACGACTGCCGTCAAATCGAGAGGGGCGATCAGACGGCAGACCGTCACCAGTGCAACCACTTACATCGGACTCCTTATACGAGCTCGCTTCCGGAAAAGAAGAAGGCCACCTCGATGACACCGTTCTCGGGCGAGTCGGAGCCATGCACGATGTTCTCGCCTTTGTTGTCCGCGAACAGCTTCCGGATAGTCCCTTCGGCTGCTTCCCTGGGATCGGTTGCGCCGATCAGGGTTCGGAAATCGGCAACGGCGTTCTCTTTCTCAAGCGCTATCGGCACGCAAGGACCGCTCGACATGAATTCCACCAGTCCATCATAGAACGGCCGGCCTTTGTGGACGGCATAGAAGGCGCCGGCAGTTTCCTTCGTCAATCGTAATTGCTTCAAGCCAAGTACGTTGAAGCCGGCCTTTTGGATTCGGGCGAGCACTTCACCCTGGAGATTTTTCCGGACGCAGTCCGGTTTCAGAATTGCCAACGTTCGTTCGACAGCCATCAATTGTGAACTCCTTCGTACTAAGGTTGGATTGCAGGCACTTTCTCTCGCCACACCAAGGTCCGACACTAGTCCAGCGAGAACAGTTGACCGAATTCAATCATGTGAAACAACTTAAACGAAAACCTATCGGGCTGTTTCGATGAATCATTTGTTGAGTACACACCCCTCGTTC
>DMMN01000385.1 GCA_003453835.1 Bacteroidota bacterium
GGATGGAAATGGCTGAGGCGTTCCTGTCGAACGGAATCGAAACGACGCTCTTGCATCGAAGCGAACTTCCAATGTCTCGCCTCGAGCGCGATACCCGACAAGCTGCGAAGGATGCGCTCGTCTGTCATGGAGTGACGTTTGTTCCGATGTCCATTGTTCGGGAGTTGAGAGCAGACTCAACGGGAAAGATCTGTGAGGTCGTTGCCAACACCGGTTCCTGCAAGACTGATCTTGTCGTGATCGCGATTGGAGTGAAACCCAACACCGGTCTTGCCCGCGGAGTCGGGATTCGAGAGAGCTCCCATGGGGGAATTCTGACGGATCAACGACAGGTCACGGGCATCGACACGATATTTGCGGCAGGCGATTGTTGTGCGGTCAAGAATCTTGTGAATAACAAATGGATGTACATCCCGTTGGCGACGACGGCATCAAAGCAGGGGTGGGTCGCCGGTGAGAATGCTGCGGGAGGAAGCGCGGTTTTCAAAGGAGTCATTCGCGCTCTGGCGGTGAAAGTGTTCGATCTTGAAATCGCTCAGGTCGGTCTCAGCTCCAAGGAGGCGGAAGACACCGGCTTCAGCGTGGTGACCGAGTCGATCACGGGAAATTCGAAAATCGGGTTCATGCCAGGGAATGCGAGGGTGCACGTGACGTTGGTGGCCGATAAGAAATCAGAAAGAGTTCTCGGCGCCAACGTGTACGGGGAGAACGGGGCCGTCCTGCGCGCAAACACTCTCGGCGTGGCGATTCAACAAAAGCTCACGATTGACGAACTCGCACAGTTGGATCTGATCTATAGCCCTCCCTTCGCACCGCTGTGGGATCCGATTCTCATCGCGGCGAACCAAACGAATAAGCGGTTGAGGAGCACTCTCAGATAATTGCACGGAAGGCCAACCATGAAGAACCTCCGAGTGATCCGCCATCCACTCGTGAAGCGCGATCTGACGCTCCTTCGCGACAGGCGAACCTCCAGCAATATCTTTCGGGCCGTCCTCAGAAGGATCTCAACACTGATGGCATATGAAGTGACGCGCTCGCTCCCCCTCAAAGAAATCACCGTGACCACCCCGCTGGAGAAAACAAAGGGAAACGTCGTAGCGCGACAGGTCGTCCTCGTCCCCATTCTGCGAGCCGGGCTTGGTTTGGTCGGCGGATTTGTCGAAGTGATTCCTGACGCACGAGTCGGGCACATCGGGCTCTATCGTGACGAAGAATCGCTCAGGCCTGTCGACTATTATTTCAAAGTCCCACGGAATCTGGAACGCGCGCTTGTTCTCATTCTCGATCCCATGCTTGCGACGGGAGGGAGCGGCGCGGCCGCAGTCTCGTACTTGAAGCAGAAAGGNNGAGATCTATCTTGTATGTGAGCCTTGTTGCCGCTCCGGAAGGTGTTAAGAAGATCGTAAAAGAGCATCCAGACGTCGTGATCTATACCTGCTCGTTAGACCGCAAGCTCAACAGCAAAGGGTACATCCTCCCGGGTCTGGGTGACGCAGGTGACCGAATCTTCGGAACGGAGTAAGCGACCGTTGTGAGAACAAGAACTCTCCTCTGTTGTTGGCTCGCGTTGGTGTGTTGCTATGGCGCTCAAGGATCGGAGGATCCGGTCCTGCATTCATATGTTCTCAGGGGCATCGACTTCACCCTGAGACACGAATACGGTCATGCCGACTCTGTCTTCAGAATCGTCGAGCGGGAATTTCCCGACCATCCCGCCGGTTCTCTCTATCGGGCGGCCGTCATTCAGTCCAAGATCCTCGACCTCAAATTGGAAATGAACGATCATCAATTTGATTCCTTGAGGATGGTCGGGCAGGAAAGGGCGGAGCGTTGGATCCAATTGGAGCCGCGTTCAGCCTGGGGCCACTTCTACCTCGGGACGGCACTGGGGTATGAGTCATACGCGCGCGTCTATCGCGAAGAATGGTTCGGTGGAATAACCAAAGCGATGTCGTCCGTTGACGAGTTCCGAAGGGCGATTGAACTCGACTCCTCTCTCCACGACGCCTGCGTTGGAATCGGTACCTACTATTATTGGAAAGGCAGGAAAACGGAGTTCCTGAATTGGCTTCCCTTCGTAGGCGATGACCGGAAGAACGGCATCGCCCTGATTCAACGGACCGCGGAGAGAGGGATCTACAACCGATTCACAGCGATGAGTGTTCTCGCAACCATCTACATCGATGCCGGCGAGTACGAGTCGGCGGAGCGGCTCGCCGATCTCGGGCTCCAGAGCTATCCGAGAAATAGAGTATTCTTGTGGGAGCACGCTGCAGCCCTCGAGAAGCAAGGAAGGCATCGCGAGGCGGTGAACACGTACGAACGATTGCTGGACGTCATTCAGAAGGATGGAGAAGAGCATCGATACAACGAGCTTGTCTGCCGTCTGAATATGGCACGGGCATTCGCGGCAATGGCAGACTCATCGTTAGCGCAAGTAGAGATCTCGGCAGTTCTCTCACTGCAGGAGGTGACGTTCCCCCCTCATCTTCGGAAAAGAGCAGCAGACAAATTCCGGGAGGCGCGCGCACTTGAGCGCTCCCTTGCAACAGGAACGTCCCCCGACAAATAGTATTGTACCGGCGGCTTGACATTGTGTGGTTGAACCGTATGTAACTGCTCAGCAAAAACTCTTTTGAAGAGGGGTAACTATTCAGCCCACGAAACACCCCGACCGGAAGATTGTCGGGGCAGGCACGGAGAACGCGAAAAGATTCCTTTCAGCATACAGGTGTTCTCTGATCGCTTCTCGCGTTCGTGTCGTTCGCGTGTTTCGTGGGCAATACGTCAAGCTGAGGAGTTGCTCGTTTGAAGCAATTCGCGCCATCCGTCCCAATTGCGTCATTCGTGATCCGTCGCAGGGAAGGGTCGCGAAGTGACTGCTTTCGGGCCCTTCTGGCGCGGAGAGTACCTATTACCTTCTCAGAGAGGTTACTATGAGTTACCCGATGACGACGTCAACATCTCAGCGCATTTCCTTTTTGTGTCGGTTCCTCAGCCCATCTTCTCACTCGCTTCCTCCGGCTTCTCCTTCCTGCAAGTTGATCATCTCACTCGTTCTCCTGATGGCCGTCATCTCCGGCGCACGATCTCAGACCCCCTTCTCCCAAGATAGCGCGGCGGCGTACCTTCGTACGATCGCCGTCGAGATTGGTCCGAGACCCATGGGATCACCCAACGAGCAGCGGGCAATGGAATTTGCTTTGACGAAGTTCCGCGAGTTCGGAATAAGCGAACCCTACATCCTTGAGATGAACAGAGCGGGAGGGACATCCGGTCAGGGAGTGAAGAACACTCGAAGCGGCACAGCAGTGGGAGTATTGAAGGGCACCGGCGACCGCATCATCGTGATCGGAGGGCACATGGATTCCTCCGGCCCGGAGATTCCCGGAGCAAATGATGACGGATCAGGCTCGGCGGTTGTGATCGAACTTGCGCGCATTCTCTCGCAACGAAAGAACGAATCGACGATTGTCTTTGCGCTCTTCGGGGGCGAAGAGCAAGGGCTCCGCGGTTCCCGCCATTTTGTAGAACACTTTGAGCACATCAACCGCGTCGCGTTGATGTTGCAAGTTGATATGGCCAACGGATCGGACTGGCTTGTGCCAACGATCGAGGCGAAACACAAGAGCTCGCCGGAATGGCTCGTGCAAGCTTCCTATGAAGAGCTTGAGAAGCTCGGGCATACCGGTTTGTATTTCCCCACGCATTTCTTCGCGCTGATGTCGGCAGTTCCGGGAGGAGGCGTCGGCTCTGATCACCAACCGTTTATGGAAAAAGACATTCCGGCGATCGACTTCACGTCCGATTTTCGCGATCCCATCCACACGCCGCAGGACAGCTACGAGAACTTCAATCTCGCAGGACTGAAACGCTCGGGCGATCTCGTTTACAGACTCGTCGAGCGATTCGACAGCGGCGTGCCGGAAGAAAAGTCCGGGCAGTATTATCTGTTGCAGTTCGGTTCGATGTTGTTCTTCATTCCGCTCTGGCTCTTCCTTGGATTCATCGCCATAGCGCTCGGCATCGCGATCGTGGCGATGGTGCGCGTGCGGCGGCGAAGACCGATGCCGGAAGAGGGTGGCAAACGCGCATCGATCCCCGGGCTCAAGCTCTTCCTGCTGATGCTGATCATCCAATCGTTCGTCTGGCTTTCGGAGAACGTGGTCAGTTTGATCAAAGGCATTCGTTATCCGTGGCTGGCGAACCTCGACGGGTATTTTCTCCTCGGACTTCTTGCAGGGTGCATCGGTCTGTGGATAGGCTTGCAGCTTGCACCGAAGCTGCGTCTTCGCACCGACTCGTATTCGTACTATGTGCGGGCCGTCATCTTCCTCCTTTTCTTTCTGATCGGTTGTGCGATTCTCTCCGTCAAGCTCGCGCTCTACCCGGCGATGGCTCTCTTCTTCTTAGGGCTCGCCATGCTTGTGCGGCGTCCGGCGTTGAAGCTCGCGTTCTGGATTCTCTCGCCTCACTTCATGTATCGACTCTTTTTCTCTGAGGGATTTGATTTCCTGGCACGCGCTGGACACGCGTCGCCAGAGATCGGCTTGGGCTGGAGCATAGTTTTGCATCTTCTCTACATACTTTTCTTCTCGTTGTGGTCGTTCCCATTCCTTCTCGGATTTGCCGCCGTTCGGTTGGACGTGCAAAAGGGTTTTACCTGGCTGACCATGTTTCGGACTCGGTGGGGAGTCATTGCGAGCGGCGGGGCATTCATTCTCTGCATCGTCTTCTTGCTCACGCAACCATCCTTCTCCGAGCATTGGAGGCAACTGATCACCGTTGAGCAGAGCTTTGATCTCGATTCGCTGGATGGAACGGTTACGGTGAAGAGTCCCGAATACCTCGACGGGGCGAGAATTCAATTCGGGAGAATCGATACGATACTGGGCCGGACCTGCAGCGCCACGCTTGGAGCGGTTCGAGATTCGGGTGATCCCTGGCTGAAGGTTGAGAGAAGCATTGAGACGGTCGAATCCGACTCGTCCACCAGCGTCTCCCTACTCCTGAGGGTTTCCACTACACACAGACCCTATACACTGAGGGTGGGATTCTCTACTGAAAAGAACAGCCTTTTCGATGCGGATTCCCCTCTGGGCATCGTGAAATCAGATGGACGTGCCTACTTGTCCTGGTACTCCTTTCCTGATACGTCGCTCCTTATCCCCCTGTCGCTGATCATCAGGCGAGGAGCGCGGCTAGATGAGCTCGTCGAGGCGACATTTGTACAAGAGGCCGCGACGGTCAGGTTGGAGAAAGAGGGATCGAGCGTGATCCGGAGGACGCATCTTTCCAAGGAGACTCACCTTGATCTCAAGCAGTGAGGGGGGGGATCGGATTTCATCCTGGATGAAAAACAGTGTCGAAAAAGATATTGTCGAACTTGACAATCTCAGCAAAAATCGTTAATAATGACCACCGCCAAGCGAGTACCGGCTCACCCTCTGACTCTCGCACGGACACCAATAGTGAACTCCCCCAACCTCGACAGCGCTATGCTTCGAACGTTGCCACTCTTGAGTTTTGATTCATTCCAAAGGCATCAACGCCCGCCACCCATTCGTTCCCCCTGAATACCATTTCGCATGTTGGTTCGCACGCAATAGACCGATTTCGTCATCAACAACTTCCTCACCCCGCAACGCGGGATCCCGAATCGGGACCAGATCCCACCTAATCATTTTTTCTGGAGAGGAAGGCTCATCAAGAAGGAGGAGATATGACACAATCGCTAAGAAGGTCTCATGCGATTCCATTCCTTGCTACGGTTCTTGCAGTTCTCGCGGTTGCCGTCCTTACACCGTTGTTCATTCCTACTCCGCTTCTCGCTCAACAATCTCTCGCGATCCAGGGCAAGGTAACGGACGCGCGGACGGGTGAAGCACTACCTGGCGCCAACGTCTACGTCAGCGAGTTGACCGTCGGATCAGCCACTGATCGCGATGGATCGTACACCTTCCTGATTCCGGCCTCGAGCGTTCGAGGGCAGCAAGCAACGCTCGTCGTGCGTTTCATCGGGTACAAGCAGAAGACCGAAAAGATTCAGCTTAGTCCCGGCATCGTCACGCGCGATTTTGCACTGCAGGAAGACGTTCTCGGATTAGAGGAGGTCGTGGTCACAGGAACAATTGGCGGGACGTTCAAGGAGAAGCTCCCGTTCTCCGTTGATCGCATCACGTCAACTGATCTGCAGCACGTTCCCGCCAATACTCCCGAGAGCGCCATTCGCGGGAAGGTTGCCGGCGTGAAGATCATCCAGGGAAGTGGACAACCTGGAACTGCCCCCGCCGTCCAGATGCGTGGTGCGACAAGTGTCAATACCACCGGACGAAGTGGCGGACCATTGTACATCGTTGACGGCGTCATCCTCGGATCTTCGACCGTCGACCTGGACGCGCTCAACATCGAGAGCATTGAAGTGGTAAAAGGAGCCGCGGCGTCATCGATCTATGGTTCGCGCGCGGCGGCCGGCGTCGTTCAAATCACAACAAACCGCGGAGCTCATCTGCCGGACGGAGAAACGCGCGTCACGCTCCGCAACGAGTACGGCCAGAACCAGCTCGCCAACAAGATTCCTCTGACGAAGGCGCATCATTTCAAGGTGAACACGGCTCGCTCAGACAGCCCATGGGTAAACTACCAGAGTAGAACGGTTGCACGTTCCGCGCGCGTTTCGGATACGCTCTGGCGCATCGGGCCGGGAGGCGCCGTGGGAAGCGCCTTCACATCGTTCAAGGACAAACCCTATCCCGGGAAGACGTACGATCAAATAGATGAATTCTTCGATCCCGGATTCTACTACTCCAATGCGATCACCGTCACGCACAAGAGCCGCAATACCAATTTCCTTCTGGCATTCAACAATCGAAGGGATGCCGGCGTCATCGAAGGAAATGACGGATTCAAGAACCAGACCATGCGGCTCAACGTGGACCACAAATTCATGGATGCGGTTAACATTTCGCTGAGCGGATCACACAGCAACTCCGTTCGGGACGACAACAACTCGGGCTTCTTTGAGCTGACGTTCATGCCGCCCGATGTCGATCTCCGCACGCCAAACGACGACGGTCAGCCGTACCTCATCTGGCCTGATCCGGGTCAATCATTGGAGGCCAACCCCCTCTACTCGCAACACTTCCGCGAGGCAACCACAACCCGCAAGCGGACACTCGCCAACCTGACAACCCGGTTTGCACCCGAGAAGTGGTTCGACCTGGAGGCGATCCTGAGCTACGATAGACTCGACGATAACTATTCGAATTATTATCCGAAAGGGTACAAGACGGTTAACGCCACGACCCTGAACACGGGAACTCTTTCGAAAAGCAATACGGGGATCGAGGCACTGAACGGCAGCCTCACCGCGTCGTTGAATTACGATTTCGG
>DMMN01000011.1 GCA_003453835.1 Bacteroidota bacterium
GCTACGCCGAAAGCCTTCAATGCGTCACGTCGATTCATGGGGTGTCGTTGGTGTTGGTGGGATTGGATGGATGGAAATTCTTCGCGCAAGTGTATCGAAGAATTCCGCGTAAAGCAACGTTAGCAAGTTGTTGAAAAACCAAATCNNCCTGTTAGAACTCCGTGCGGAAGATCGGTTACCTGGTGACCCGCTACTGCGCGCGCAGATGCTGGAGCGCTTTTTCGAGAATCGCGTCGCGGCCGGCGGTAGAATCGGAAGGAGTTATCCAAAGGGGAATGTCCGGTGCCAATCCGATCCCCTCATAGACACGTTTCTCCGCGGTATACATGATCCAACGTGGAACCCAATACGTCCATCCGTTGGGAAGTTGGAGGATGATGGGGTTGCCCGATCCACCGCCGGTCGTGTCACCAACGACGGTAACGTTCGGAAATGCGTGCATCATGAGAACGGTTTCCTCGGCGCTGCTGAAGGTCCGGCGATTCGTTAACAAGGCGACCGGTTTCAGAAATTGTCGCACGCCCAACGGCCCAAGGGTCAAGGGTTGATAATCCGTAAAGTCGTTGTGATCCTGACCGGGATTGCGCCACCGGACATAGCTGAAAACTCTCGTCTGATCTGCGAAACGGCTCGCGACAATCTTGCTGAGCGCGTCGTTGCCTCCGCCGTTGTTGCGGATGTCGACGACGATGCCGCGCATCTCCCTCAAGGAATCAATCACCGCATCGATGCCGAGGGCCCAGAGAGTGGCATTGCCGGAGAAATTGGGACCGATATAAAGATACCCGACATCGTTCGAGATCCTGCCAAACCTCATGTAGCCTTCGGCGGTGGTTCCGTAGTCAGCGACAAGGTATCGAGATGCGAGAAGACTGATCCCAAGGAAATTGGCTGGGTAGCGGGTGTACCACCCTCTGTAACCATACGAGGCGAACGGGGTGATGAGATTGACGTGACCGTCCTTCAGGTTCTCCAGCATTGATGACATGATCTGGAAGAGACTCGGGTCGCCGGTGGTCGCGCTCACTTGTGGTCGATAGACGGCATAGAGGGAGTCCCAGTTGATCCGTTTGATCCCGAAGAACGAGTAGCGGGTATCAAACTCTCGCCAGAGCGTCTCGAAGTTCAATTCCGGCGAAGTTCCCTTGACCTCAGCCTCCGTTGGAACGAACGTGATCTCGAGCGGTGTAGGCTGATCGTTGAGGGGGAGCGTGAGCCTCAGCCGGAAGCGTGACTTCTCAAGTTCAACGATCTCTCCCGTCGTTTCCGAGGGGAGATTCTTGTCGAGCACGATCTTCGTGTCGTTCTCGATCAACTCCCACGTTCCACTCTGGAGGATCGAAGTGTACCTGCCGTCCTTGCCGAACGTTACAGTAAAAACGGGGAAACTGTTTGTGACATCGGTCGATTGGCCGGGGGCGGGACCAAGCGCAAGAACTTTCTGCACCAACCAGGGAGTACTCGTCAGGAGATCGCGTCGCGAAGTCGCCGGCTCCGTTGTCGATTCCTTACATGCTTGCGTCGGCAGAAAGAGGACAAGCAGAAGAGTCAATCGTACGAAGTGAGCGAGAGCTATCGGATAGGATTGGTGTGAGAACATATCGATGCCGTGAATCATCCGAATGGTCAGTGATGCACTTCTACGGATGCCAGGACTTTGCCGATGAAATCCCCAAGTTTTGGAGTGTCAATCCACCGTACGACAATGACGAGATCGTGCTCCGGCACCACGACAATGGCGTTTGTCCCCGCACCAAGAGCTGCAAAGGTTCTTTCGGTTGCCTGCGCCCACTGTTTCTTCTCCGTATTGAGCCACCAGAGGAAACCGTAGACCGGCCGAATAGAACATGGAGTAAGGCTCATGCTGATCCATTGCTGCGAGAGAAGTTGCCTGTCGTTCCATTTGCCGTTGCGCAAATAGAGCAGACCGAATCGAGCCTGGTCGCGAGAGCTCACCCACCAGCCGCCGCCGTAGTGCCCGCCGCCGCTGACGGATTTCATCGTTACTCCTTCGATCAAGACATCGGAGTTATCGTAGCCGTGATACTCCCATGTTGTCGAGGCGCCGATTGGCTCCATGATCTCTTCTTTGAGTACTTGGGGGAGAGGCTTTTTGAAGAGTCTCAGCAAAGCAAGCGCGGTCCGGTTTACGCGAATGTCGTTATACTCCCAAAACGTTCCAGGCTCTTGAAGTACACGATCGCGGCCCCGTCTCCGATCAGCCAGATCGGGCTTCCCCCAGAGTGTCCCCTCCCATTCACTTGTTTGTTGGAGCAACATCTGCCAGGTGATCGTGGCGTTGTGTGGTGAATCGAATCCGCCATCGTTCACGGTGTTCCTTACCGGATCGTGAAGATCCTTGATGAGTCCTTTGTCGTACGCAAGTCCTGCTGAGGCGGAGAGGAAGCTTTTCGTTACGCTGAATGTCATATCGACGCGTCTGGTATCTCCCCATTCTGCGGCAATGTAGCCATGGCGGATCACGAGACCGTTCGCTCCGCCCCGCTCTTTTGTCGGACCGATGGTTTCATTGTACGGATCGTTTGCGTACTGGCGTTTGAGTTGCTCCCGCAGATCGACCAGGTATTTGCTTTCGTTCGAGAGTTGAAAACGGATGGCGGAGTCGAGAAGGGCGGTGTTCATACCGAGAGCTTCCGCCGGGCGCTGTTCCCATCGATCACCGGACGGAGGGTAGTACGATGATGAAGACTGCTCCTGACCGAGAAGAGGGAGGTGAAAGGCGAGGAGGAGGAGAAGATGGACAGGAGACAATTTTCTTAAGGGGGAAGGATTCTGAATCATAGCCAATTAAAGAACAAGTTCATTCGCTCTCGGAGAAAAGCACACACCCCTTGCGCCAAAGGCGCATCCCAGCCCGACACCAGCTTGACCGCTTGCCGGCATGGATGGCTGGCGGGCGCCTCTGGAGGACAATCCCTCGGCGAGTCCGTCAGACACTCGACAAAGTCGGGAGTCTGACGGACTCCCGGCTCTGCCGAGGCTNNAGTCGAACAGACGGCTGCCGAGGAGTAGAGGAGTGTGTTCTTTACTCACCAGCACCATAATTCTTGTTTTGCGTGGCGTCAGTTACTTCACCCGCCTGGGATACGGCGCTCGCTTTGTCTTCGCCGGTGGATTCTTTTCCAGAAGCCTCATCGCTTCATTCACCGCGCGTTCGAGCTGCGGGTCGCGACCGTCCTTCATTTCCTTTGGAAGTTGCTCCACTTCGATGTCGGGCGGCACGCCTTCGTTCTCTACTTCCCATTTCCCATTCTTATTGTAGAATGCGACGCGCGGGGCCGTAACCGATCCGCCATCAATCAGCACAGGATAGTCGTAGATGCCGACAAGTCCTCCCCACGTCCGTGTGCCAACCAGCGGGCCGATCTTCCGATCACGGAAGTAATACGGCAGGGCATCCCCTCCGGAGCCGGCATGCTCGTTGATGATCATAACCTTTGGTCCGTTGATGACGGCGGTCGGAGTCTGGAAATCTTTCCCATCGCGTGTTGCCCAGTAGTTCAGCAGCGGCCGGTTCATCATGTCCACCATATAATCGGCGGCAGAACCTCCGCCGTTGAATCGCTCATCGATTACCGCTCCTTCTCTGTGCATCTGCATGTAGTAGTAGCGATTGAAGTTCGTGTATCCCGCTCCGGAAGTGTTCGGAAGATACACATAGGCGAGCTTCCCGTTGGAGAGCTCATCAACTCTCCGGCGATTGTTCTCGATCCACGCGCGCTGGCGAAGGGCACTTTCACTTTCAACGGGGATGACAGTCGCCTTGCGGGCGCCTTGTTCCGTCGGGCGACCGTTCACCAGAAGGACGGTCTGCTTGCCGGCTGTTCCTTCAAAAAGACCATAGATGTTCTCAGGGGCGCGCAGCGGCCGACCATTGACGGCCAGGATGTATTCTCCCGCGGCAACGTTGCTTCCCGGCTCGGTTAAAGGGGCACGGAGCTCGGGGTTCCAGTTCTCGCCAGTGAGAATCCTGGAGATTCGATAATAACCGCTTTCAATGGTGTAGTCTGCACCGAGCAGGCCTACTCTTACTTGCGGCGGGGTCGGTGCATCGCCGCCGCTGATGTAGCTGTGCCCGACGACAAGCTCGCCAAGCATGTGCGCGAGGACGTACGACAAATCAGAACGGTGGCCGACGTGCTGGACCCAGGGCCGGTATTTTTCCTTGATCGCCTTCCAATCGGCGCCGTGCATCGTCGGGTCGTAGAAATAGTCGCGGTTGATCCGCCAGGCTTCGTCGTACATTTGCGCCCACTCGGCGCGGGGATCGATCTTCACTTCCATCACGTCCGTCTTCAGTTTTCCATCCCCCACCTTGCCGGCCTTTGCCGCATCCACGATGCCGAACACGCTGTTCGGAGCGGCATAGAGAATCTTCTTTCCGTTCGCCGAGAGAACATAGTTGTTGATGCCGATCAGCAGCGCCGTCGACTCGCGCTTCTTCATATCGAAACTGTGCAGCGTGGCGCCGGTCTGATTGGGAACGCTTTCCAAATAAAAGACCGCCCCATCGCCTGCCGTGAGGCTTCTATAGTCCCGTGGAGAGATCTTGTCGACGGCAATGACACGTTGATCGAGCCCCTCAAGATCAATCTTGACAATTTTTGAGGACGATGTGTCCTTCTTTTCCTTCTTCTCTTTTTCGTTTGATGACTTTGAGCTCGCGGCGGTCGTATCCTTCGATTCGCCTTTCTCTTCATCGCTCTCCGGTGCAAGCGGAGAGGGCGCGTCCTTGGCGAGCACAGCGAGGTAGACGCTCCGCGTGACCGGTCGGTCGTACGACGTCATATCTAGCCATCCGGTGTTCAGCCCGAAATTCGTGCTGGCGAGAAAGAAAAGATGCTTGCCGCTCTGGTCGAACGATGGCGAGATTGCGTCGGAGAGTCCGTCGGTGACCTGGTGCGCTTTGCCGCCGGTAAGGGAATAGATGAACACAGCGTGCATATGATTCTCGAGTCGCTTCGAATAGGTGATCCACTTCGAATCGGGAGACCAGGAGGGAAACAGAGTTCGCTGCGGATGGTCGTAGGTATCGGTATCGACTTTGACCGGCTTCCCTCCGTCCAGGTCGAGAGACCAGAGTGTCAAATGATTATCCGTGAAGGCGAGCTTCTTCGAGTCGGGCGACCAAGTGGGGGCGTAATAGAAACTCGGATTCTCCAGGGGAATCACCTTTGGTGGTTCGAGACCTGTCTGTTCGCCGATGACGAGTCGGTATTCGCCCCCTTTGTCGGAAAACCACGCTATGCGCTTGCCATCCGGCGACCAGGCCGGATCTCGATCATGCACCCCGGTACTATTTGTCAGGTTGCGGACGTCTCCCTTCTCCGCCGGAACCGTGAAGATATCGCCACGAGCTTCGAACACGGCACGTGTTCCCGTCGGGGAAACCTCAAAATTTCGTGTCATCGTACCAACCTTTACAAAGTGCGGTCGCGCCCACGGCAAATCTCCGTTCACCGTTATCGAAATTCTCTTTGAGCTTGTTGTCTTCGGGTCGTAGAGGTGAATCCAGCCCGCTTGTTCGTACACGATCACGCCGTCTCCCGTCGTCGCCGATTTCACGTCGAAGTCTGCGTGCCGCGTGAGCTGGCTGACCTGCTTCGATTTGGTGTCGTACGAGAAGAGATTCACCGTGCCGTTCCGATCGGATAGAAAATACACGCCACTCCCGATCCACATCGGGTCGGTATCGTTGCTGTTGTCTCTCGGAATTTTTTCCAGATCGAGTGTCTTCGAATTCAGGATCCAAACGCGAGCGGTGCGCCCTCCCCGGTAATGGCGCCAGACTTGGAACGCTTCCGTAAAGGGGACAAATGCCAACGAGCCTCCGTCGGGTGAGTAGGCTGCTTTGTGCGCCATCTGCATCGGGAGGGGTTGAGGGAGGCCCCCCTCGACCGATATGGTCCAGAGCCGCGGAAATCCTACCGGGGCACTTGTTCGTCCGGATGAGAAGACGACGTTTCGGCCGTCGGGAGTCCAACCACGAACGAAGTCTCCCCCGGGATGAAAGGTCAGTCGCTTGGGTTCCCCACCGCTGGAGGGAACGATGTAGACATCGGTGTTGCCGTCATACTGGCCGGTGAAAGCGATCCACGCCCCGTCAGGAGAAAAGCGTGGGTCGGTCTCCGCACCTTCGGAGGTAGTGAGGCGCCTGGCCATTCCTCCGCCCCGCTCCACAGTCCAGATATCGTTCGCATACACGAAGGCGATACTTGTCGAACTGATGGTCGGTTGCCGAAGGAGGCGAGATTCTTGAGAAGAAGCACACAGTGAAACTGAGAACAGCAGGATGATTAAAATAGGGAGTGGGGAGCGCATGGCGATTCTCCTGAAGATGGTGAAGGGGGATCTCCGGCTGATTCGAGGCGACGAAATCTACAGCTAATGGGAGTGAGTTGCAAGATCGGTGAGGATGGCTAACTTTGGGAATGAAGATGTTGCCCGAGTGTTCCGGTGTCGAAGGAATGGAGATTCAGAAAGGGACTACTCATGCAAAAAACCTCTGACGCAAGGGAACGATCCAGCCCACGAAACACCCCGACCGGAAGATTGTCGGGGCAGGCGAGGAAGACACGAAATGATTTGTTTCAGCATAAACGAGTCGAGTGATCGTTTATAGCGTTCGTATATTTCGCGTGTGTAGTGGGCATTTGGCCAAGGTGAGTAGTTACTTCAGAAAGGAGAAAATACATTGGTCGGGATTAGGTTCGGGCGTGGATCTTTCAACACTGCATCGTCTCGGATCCACAAACCCGGATGACTCAAAACTCTTTCCGCACCTACAGCCCTTCTTCCGCTATCAGATATGCCAGAATGGCTATGGCTGCCGCGCCGAGCGCAAGCTCGCGCTCGTTTACGTTTTGAATCACATCGCTGTCCGAATGATGGTAGTCGAAATACTTGTGGCCGTCAACCTGGAGACCGATCCCCACCACTCCCTTTTGCATGAGCGGACCGATATCGGCTCCACCTCCGCCACGTTGAATGCGATCCGCGCCGAAGAAACTCAGGACACCGGACCATCGGGCAATCTTTGAATGTGCGGCAGAATCGCTCACGCCGAACCCTCGGGGCGAGAATCCGCCTGCGTCCGATTCGATCGCCGCGATGTGCTTCTCTGTGGGACGATCCTTTTCAGCGTACGCAGTTCCTCCGCGAAGTCCGTTCTCCTCGTTCATGAACATCACGGCGCGAATCGTCCGCTTCGGTTTGAGATTCAACGCCTTGAGCAACCGGAGCGCTTCGATCGACTGGACACATCCCGCTCCGTCGTCGTGAGCGCCATGCCCCTTATCCCAACTATCCAGATGGCCGCCAACGACGATGACTTCCTCCGGCTTTTCGCTTCCTCTCAGCTCCCCCACCACGTTTGCCGACTCGACATCGGGATGGCTGCGGGCAGAGAGCCGGAGTGTTAGGCGCACAGGCTCGCCGGAGGAGAGTAGCTTGCTTAGCCGTTCCGCGCCGATTGTGCTAATTGCAGCAGCAGGGACCTTTTTGATCGAATCGACATAGTGTGTTGCTCCGGTATGGGGAACATCGTCGAGTCGGGTCGTCATGGATCGAACGAGCGCGGCGACACCGCCAACGTTTGCAGCTTCGATGGGGCCGTTTCCTCTCTGGTTGACCGAGCCGCCGTACGCCGCTCCCGTGCTGATAAGGCCACGTTCCATCGGCCGGTTGAAGAACACGATCTTTCCCTTTGCCTTTTCGCCGAGAGCGCGCAGTTCCTGAAATGATTTGACTTCAATGACTTCCGCATTGATACCCTCAAAGGATGTGCCGATGGTTCCCCCGAGTGCCGCTATACGTAACTCCTCCCACGTCCCATTGGAATGCTGAAGAACCGCTTGCTCAACCGGGCCGCGGACCCATTTCGGGACCATGACCGGCTCNNCCTATCAAATCCGAATTCTTCCATCTTCTTTTTTGACCACTCGACGGCCTTCGATGCGTTCGGAGAACCGCTTAAGCGTGGACCGATGCTCGTGCAGAGATCGAAGAGCATCTCATACGCCTTGTTTGACACAAGCGACTCGCGGACGATGTTCCGGGCAAGCGAATCGTAATGCTGCCGGTTGAAGGTTTGAGAGAGTGCCAACAAGGGTGTGAGCGTGAGAAGAGAAGAGAATCCGAGCAGATGTGTACCACGCATGTATGAAGAGTCTTTCTATATGATAAGTTCGCTTTGTCCTGTTGACCGCTTGATGCCGAGGGTAACTGCTGCCGGTGTGCATTGCGTTGGATGAAGCTCACCGGTCGTTCGACTCGCAAAAGCTAATGAATTTTGCGTTGAGCTTCAATGCAGGCGACGAAGATTATTGAAGATATACTTGACGCGTTGGGGATCGGGTGAGGGCTTGCACGAGAGTACGATATGTGCTAAATTCGAATCCGATTGTCGGCGTTCAATTCTCCCCATCTCTCACACTCAGTGCCGGCTCAACCATGAGCAGAAAACTTCAGTTCTATCTTCTGAACGACAAGTTCTCGGTCAACAAGCTTGCACAGTTTGCCGAGATCCCTGCCATTCTCGCGAGGGGAGAAATGGTGTTCGTGTCGCGCACCGATGAAGAGCTGTGTATCATCTGCCCGGAGTTCATGGCTCCGAACAATGTGCAACAGGAACTGGGGTGGCGCTGCATCAAGATTGAAGGGCAGTTCAAGTTGGATGAAGTGGGAGTGATGACCTCGGCGTTGATGCCTCTGACGGAGGCAAATGTTCCGGCCGTCTCCATCAGCACCTACAACACGGATTACCTTTTCGTGCTGGAGGAAAATCTCGTGAACGCCGTGCAGGCATTACAAAAAGCGGGGCATGAATTTGTGCATAAGGAGTAGCTGACACTCCAGACACGTTGACTGCTGCCGGTTTTACGTCGAACTCCTCTCTGTTCCACTCCTTCCGCGGTTTTCCCCATTCGATCAGCTAACGGGAAATCAACTACTCGGTTTTGTTTCCTTCATCCTGCTCTTCAGCGTTTCCGCGACGCTCTCCAAACTCAATCCCCGATCCTTCAACAAGACGATAAGATGATAGAGCAGGTCGGCGGATTCCTCCCTGACCGCGTCCACATTGTTCTGCACCGCGGCAATGCACACCTCGATTGCCTCTTCCCCCACCTTTTGAGCTATCCGCCCGATTCCTTCTCGAAACAGGTTTGCCGTGTGTGACGCATCCGGCAATTGTTGCCGGCGACTTTCCACAATTGACTCAAGGCGATCAAAGACTGACTGTGATGTGCCCGCTTCGTTCTCGCCGAAACACGTGAATGTTCCGTCATGACAAACAGGCCCGTCCGGAACGGCTTTGATCAGAAGGGCGTCGCTATCACAATCGACTGCCACCGACACGACGTGCAATGTGTTGCCCGACGATTCCCCTTTCTGCCAGAGACGCTGCTTCGTCCGGCTCCAGAAAATAGCTTTGCGCTCCCGGAGCGTCTTCTCCACGGCCTCGCGATTCATAAATCCGACCATCAAGACCTGAAGCGTGTTGGCGTCTTGAATAATGGCGGGAACCAATCCGCCGAGCTTGCTGAAGTTCAGTGTGTCGATCATACCCGCACCGGGATATTGTTCTCGTGAAGATACCGTTTGATGTCGCTCAATGAAATTTCCTGATAGTGGAAGATGCTTGCCGCGAGCACGGCGTCCGCCTTTCCATCGACAATGGCCTGTTTGATATGCTCTTTCGTGCCCGCCCCGCCGGAAGCAATAAGAGGAATGCGGACAAGATCGGAGATCGTGCGAAGAAGATCGAGGTCGTAGCCGGTTCTTGTTCCGTCGGTGTCCATCGACGTAACGAGAAGCTCGCCGGCACCAAGATTTGCGGTTCTCGTTGCCCACGTAAGCACGTCGAGCGATGTTCGCTCAGCGCCACCCTTTATCCACACGTTCCAACCTCCGTTCTCGCGTTTCGCATCGATCGCCACAACGATTGACTGGGAGCCGACGGCAAGCGAAGCCTCGCGCAGGAACTCTGGACGCAGAACAACGGCCGTGTTCAGGGAGACCTTGTCCGCACCGGCATCGAGGACGCGCAAGATGTCGTCGAGCGCTCCAATCCCTCCCCCAACAGTAAACGGAATTTGAATCGCTTTTGCGATTCGCTCTACGACGGAGAGAAAGGTCTTCCGACCTTCCCTCGACGCGCTGATATCGAGGAACACAAGTTCATCGGCTCCCTCGTCGGAATAGCGGGCGGCAAGCTCCACGGGATCGCCGGCGTCGCGGAGGTTCCGGAATTTCGTCCCTTTGACGGTGCGACCATCTTTAACATCAAGACACGGGATAATTCTTTTAGTCAACATAGAATGTGCCCTCGACAGATGCGAGCGAATTGAAGTTGGGAGACGATACGTCGTTCGGTTCCCTCGATCGCCCGGCACTCTGCTACGCGAACGCTGTTAGCTCCTCCAGCGTTATCTTGTTTTCATAGAGTGCCTTCCCTACGATGGCACCGGCGCATCCGGCCTCCCGAAGCGTTCGGAGATCGTCTAGACGTGTAACTCCGCCGGAGGCAAGTAGTTCGACTTCCGGAAAAGCCGACATCAGATCCCGGTAGAGATCGATGTTCGGGCCTGCCAGCATGCCGTCGCGACTCACGTCCGTGCAGAGAAACCGCCGGGCGCCGATGTCGATCATCTGCTGAAGGAATGCCTCCGGGGGGCCCGATTTCTCCGCCCAACCTTTCGATGCAACACGTCCGTCCTTGATATCGACGGCGATGACAAATCGATCGCTGCCAAACTCAAGGAGCCACTCTCTTACAAGATGAGGAGAGTCGACGGCAAGACTTCCGAGGATCGCCCGCGTTGCTCCAATGCCAAAGAGCCTGGAAACGTCATCGACCGACCGGATGCCGCCGCCGATTTGTGCCCGAATTCCATCGAGAGCGCAAATGGAGGAAAGCGCATCCCAATTCATGATCCGGCCCTCTTGCGCGCCTTCAAGATCGACAAGATGAAGATGAAAGAGCCCGGCCTTCCGAAAAAACTCCGCAACTTCGGCAGGCGATTCATTGTAGACCGTCTGACGATTGAAATCCCCTTGTTGCAGCCGGACGCACTTCCCGTTGTAGATATCGATTGCTGGGAGGATCAACATCGCTGGATGAAATTCTTCAAGAGTTGAAGACCGGCGTTGCCGGACTTTTCCGCGTGAAACTGCACGCCGTAGTAGTTTCCCTTCTGCACCGCGGCCGAGAAACTTCCACCGTACGCCGTTACTCCGATCGTATGTTCCGTCACGGGCGCAAAGTACGAGTGAACAAAGTAAAAAAACTCGTCGCTCCGAATTCCCTGAAACAAGTTGGACTCGTTCGCGAGCGTAACTTGATTCCAACCCATGTGCGGGACCTTCGTCTGTGACGCGCTGAACCTTCTGATGCTGCCGGGAACAACTCCAAGACATTTCGTATCGCGTTCCGAAGAATGCTCGAACAAGATTTGCATGCCGATGCAGATGCCGAGGAATGGAACCTGAACGGTTTTCAGCCACGCGATGAGACCGGAGCGGTCGAGCGATTCCATCGCGCTGCGGGCTTCACCAACGCCCGGGAGGATCAACTTCTCCGCCCGTTCAAGTTCGCTGATCGCACTCGAAATAAAGTACTCCACACCAAGCCGATCCAACGCATTGCCGACGGATCGGATGTTTCCCGCCCCGTAATCGATGATTCCTATCACTCGGCAGCCCTCANNCCTCAGGAGAGAACTCGAGAATTTAGAGGTCACGACAAATTCCCTTTGGTGGTGGGAAGAAGGGTGGCCGACCGCTCATCAATCGCAACGGCCTGCTTCAGCGCTCGTGCTACCGACTTGAAGATTGCTTCAATCTTGTGATGATCGTTCCGGCCTTCGACCTTTATGTGCAGGTTCGCTCGAAGCCCGTCTGTAAGCGCGCGGAAGAAATCTTCCACGAGCTCGGTCGGTAAGTCTCCCACTTTTTCACGCTGGAAGGAACTTTCAAACACGAAGTACGGCCGCCCACTCAGATCAAGTGCCACCTGTGCCAGCGACTCGTCCATCGGCAGAAGGAAGCCGTACCGCTCGATCCCCCGCTTTTCCCCGAGGGCTTGGCGGATGGCATTGCCAACCGCGAGACCTGTGTCTTCGACAGTGTGATGCTCGTCGACGCGCAGATCGCCCTCCGCAACAATACTCATGTCAATGAGCGAATGCCTGGAAAGCTGCGCCAGCATATGGTCAAAGAATCCGAGGCCGGTGTTGATGGTGTGGGCTCCGGTCCCATCAAGAAAGACATCGATTCTGATAGACGTCTCGTTCGTTTTACGGTCAACGTGGCCGCAGCGATCCGCCCGAACAACAATCTTGCACGCTTCGAGAATGTTGCCTGCGAAAGCGCGGCTGCTGCTTGATTGTGCATCCGTGAGCCGAATCGTCTTGCATCCGATGTTGTCCCCAAGCTGAACATCTGTCTCGCGATCGCCGATGACAAATGATTTTGCCAAATCAATTTTCTGCTTCGCGAGATAGTCCCTCAGCAATCCGGATTTTGGCTTTCGACAGTCGCACTGATCGGAGGGCATGTGTGGACAGATGAAGATCTCCGAGAATCGGATTCCTTCCCCGCTGAGAATGTCCAGGAGCTTTTGCTGCGGTTTGTCAAAACTTGCTGAAGGGAATGACGAAGTGCCCAGGCCGTCCTGGTTTGTGATCATGACGAGCTCAAACCCTCGATCGACAAGCAGTCTTAATCCTTGAATGACCCCCGGTATGAGCTCGAGTTTCTCGAGTGAATCGATCTGCTTATCGGGAGGTTCGACAATGATCGTTCCGTCCCGGTCTAGAAAGACGACCTTCTTCATGGTTTCAGTTCTTTCATTGTATTGATCAACAGATCGTTCTGCGCGCGCGTGCCGACGGTGATGCGCAGGCAATCCTCGAGCTTTGGCTCGGAGCTTCGATCCCTCACAATGATGCCGCGTCGGGTAAGCTGCTCAAACACGGAGGACGCGTGTCGGCACCGGACGAGGAGAAAGTTTGTATCCGAGGGGAATACGCGTATCACGTAGGGAATTGACGCAAGGGCCTCGGCTAGGTGAATCCGTTCGTCAATGATCTTCGCGGCCGTCTGGCGAACCCGCTCTCTTTCGTTGAGGGCCCTCATCGCCTCCAGGCTTGTCAGGGCATTGATGTTGTATGGAGGTTTGATCTTAAGGAGATACGAAATCACAAGCGGATGTGCGACGGCGTATCCGAGCCGTATTCCCGCAAGCCCCCAGGCCTTGGAAAGAGTCCGAAGGACGACAAGGTTGGAAACCGAGTTGACCATCGAGCCGAGAGACTCTCCCTCGGAGAAATCGATGTATGCTTCATCCACAACGACAATCGCCGGGAAATTCCGGCAGAGAGTAAGAACGTCCGTGCGCCGAAGGAGATTCGCCGTCGGATTGTTCGGCGAACAGCAGAAGATCATCTTTGTGGTCGGGTAGAACGAGCTTGTTGCCGCCCCCACGTCAATCTGAAATTCATCCGTGAGCAACGCCGGGATGACGCGAACGTTGTTGATCCCCGCGGCGACGCGATACATTCCATACGTCGGATCGAGGATCATGAGCGAATCCAACGCAGGTTCACAGAAAACGCGAATGAGAAGATCAATGACCTCATCCGAGCCGACACCGAGAAAAACGTTGTCCAGCTCGACACCGTGCAGCGTGGCCAACCGAAGGCGGAGCTGCTTTTGATACGGGTCCGGGTAGCGGTTGAGTTCGATGCCGTTGAAGTCAATCGCGCTGCCGAACGAGTTTTCGTTGGCATCCAGGAGGACGCCGGAAACGAAATCGTGCCGCGCAGCGCGGTACGGCTTGAGAGCCTTTATGTTGGGACGTATCAGATCTTCGATGTTCATTTCAATCGAACACTTACAGCTTTCTTATGTCCCTCCAGACCTTCCGCGTCCGCAAAAGCGCCGAGGGTTGGCTCGAGGTTCTGCAATCCGTCCTTGGTTATCGTCTGAAACGTGATCGACTTCTGAAAGCTCTCGACGGAGATGCCGCCGTACCATTTGGCCGTGCCTCCCGTAGGAAGCGTGTGATTCGTCCCCGAAGCGTAGTCACCGGCGGTGACCGGAGCGTAGGAACCCAGGAATACCGAGCCGGCATTCCTGATGGCGGGAACAAATTGCTCGGGTGAGCGGACGTTGAGGATCAAGTGTTCGGGTGCATAGTCGTTCGAGAATTGCACGGCATCATTGAGTGAATCGAGCACCAATGCAAGACTTCCTTCGATCGCTTGCCGGGCAATTTCGCCCCGTGGCAGATTGCGGAGAAGTTGCTCAACTTCACGTTCAACAGTTGCTGCCAGCGTCTGGCTCGTTGTCACAAGGACCACGTGCGCGGATGGATCATGCTCTGCCTGTGAAACCAGGTCGGCAGCGACCACGCGCGGATCGGCAGTTTCGTCGGCGATAACAAGGAGCTCGGACGGTCCCGCCAAGAGATCGATCGCAGCCCCATCCGGATCGGTTGAAACGAAGCGCTTTGCCGCGGTGACAAAAGTGTTTCCGGGGCCGAAGATCTTGTCGACTTTGGCGATCGATTCTGTCCCGTACGCCATCGCAGCGATGGCTTGGGCTCCGCCTACGCGGTAAATCTCTGAGATGCCAACAAACTCTGCCGCGGCCAGAACGTATGGATTCACACTCCCTTCGGACGTTGGAGGAGAACAAAGGACGATTCGTGAACACCCCGCGAGCGTTGCCGGAATCCCAAGCATGAGCACCGTTGACGGCAGGGGCGCCGACCCAGCCGGGACATACAGCCCGACTTGTTCGATGGGCCGTCGCTCGCGGCGGCAAACAACGCCGGGCATCGTTTCAATAACCGGCTCCGATTGTCCTTGAGCGGCGTGGAATGTGCGAATGTTGCTTGCAGCCACCAGAAGCGCTTGACGAAAATCTTCGGACATCTCTCGGCTGGCCGCTTGAACCTCCCGGGGCTCGACGCGAAGTGCGGTGACCGATGCTGCATCGAACCGCCTGCCGTACTCTCTCAATGCGGTATCCCCGCGCCGTTTTACATCCCGGCAGATGTCTGACACCGAAGCGGCGGATGTGTCAACTTCCCTGGTCGGACGGAGACAGAGTTCCTTTCGGAGCGATGCGGAGAGTTGATATGCCTGATACGTCTTCATTTGATGATCATCTCGATTGGGACGACAACGATATCGCTCGCGCCCGCTTTCTTCAGACGCTCCATCACATCCCAGAAGACATCCTCCGCGATAACGGAGTGGAGGGCTACCATGCCTTCTTCTGCAAGCGGTACAACGGTTGGGCTCTTCAGGCTCGGGATAATCTGCTTCAGCCGGGGGACTGCCGACACGGGAGCGTTCATCATCATGTAGCGCTTTCCTTTTGCCTGCAAACTTCCGGAAACTCGAATCAAGAGCCGGTCGACGAGGGCTTTCTTCCCCGAGTCTTCGTGTGCTCGTTTATTGGCGATCAACACCGCTTCGGATTCAAGGACGGTCTGAAGGGGTCGCAAGCTGTTCATCCGAGCCGTGGTTCCCGTCGACGTAATGTCGCAGATCGCGTCGGCCACATCGAGTGTTGGGGCGATTTCGACCGATCCGCTGAGCTGCACGATTTCCGCCCGAATACCCTTTGCCCGAAGAAACTGTCTCAGCGTCGAAGGATACGTCGTGGCAATGCGCCGGCCGCGCAAGTTCCTGATCGTCTTGATTGGAGATCGTTGAGGCACACTGAGGGTGAGCCGGCAGCCGCCGAAACCAAGCTTGGTTAAAACTGTGACGCGGGCTTTCTTCTCCTGGACGATGTTTTCGCCCACGATCCCGAGATCGGCGACCCCGTCCTGCACATACTCGGGGATATCATCATCCCGAAGGGCGAGGACGTCGAGAGCGAAATTCCTGCAGGGGGAATAGAGGCTCTGTTTCTGGAACTCGAACTCGAGTCCGCACACCCGTAAGAGACCCAGGGAGTCATCTGTGAGGCGACCGCTCCGTTGGATCGCGATTTTCAATCGCCCGTTGTTTGAGATCATACTTTACTCTAGTAAAGTGACTACGGCAAAAAAAACTACGTTTCGTTTTTCGCGGCAATCAAGCGGCGGAGCATCATGGTATAGCCCCCCTTGCCCTGCTTGACCCATTTGTGCACTCGAGCGATCGTTCGGGAACTGAGACCGGTTTCCTTTTCGATCGTCGTGTACGGCACACCTTTCGAGAGCATGCGTGCAACCTTCCAGCGCTCGGCGAATTCTTTGATCTCCGTTTCCGTCAGGAGGTCGCGGAAGAATCTCTTGCATTCATCGAGCGTTTCAAGCCGGACGATGGCATCGTACAACTCGTTGATATCTCTCTGTTTGACGTTTTTCATACTTTACTTGGGTAAAGTATAGAGAGATTCGGATCGACATGCAAGGTTTTTTTTGAGAATTTTTCTACTTGTCAATGGCGTCCGATTTCTCTACATTTTTCCCGCCAATGATCTCCTATTCTGATATCGAGGAGGCGTATCGACGGGTCAGCCCGGTTGTCCACAAGACGCCGCTTCTGACCTCGCGAACGCTGAATGCCCGCTCGGGGAACGAGATAACCCTTAAGGGGGAGAACTTTCAGCGGATCGGCGCCTTCAAAATCCGCGGTGCCTACAACAAGATTGCGTCACTGAGTCGGGAAGAACAATCCCGAGGAGTTGTGGCTCACTCCTCCGGAAATCACGCGCAGGGCGTTGCGCTGGCTGCCAAATTGCTCGGCCTGCAAGCGACGGTCGTGATGCCCAAAGGGGCGCCCCCCATCAAAGTTGCCGCCACGGAAGCGTACGGAGCCGGCGTCGTGTTCTGCGAGAATTCCTCTGACGATCGCGAGCGGGTTGCGAAGCAACTGGAAGCTAAACACGGATACATTCCGGTCCCGCCATTTGACGACGACAAGATCATCGCCGGGCAGGGGACGGTGATGCTTGAGATCGCACGGGAAATGAAGGAACTCGATTATCTGTTTGTTCCAATCGGCGGGGGTGGACTGATTGGCGGTACCGCTGTTGCCGCGAAGCATCTCTTTCCGAAGATCACCGTTATCGGGGTGGAGACGGAAGCGGCGAACGACTGCTATCAATCTTTCCGCAAGAAGGAGATTGTACGGATCGACCCGCCGTCAACGATTGCCGACGGCATGCGAACACAAGCGGTGGGAACGCGTAACTTTGAGATTATCCTGAAGTATGTCGATGACGTCATCACTGTGACGGATGAACAGGTGATCGAGATGATGAGGTTTCTGCTCCAGAGGATGAAAGTGGTCGCCGAACCGACGGGCGCCGTTGCACCGGCTGCCGTGTTTCACAACGTCCTGCGACTTTCCGGCAAGAAGGTTTGTGCGATCGTCAGCGGCGGGAATGTCGACCCATCGCTGTTGAAGAAAATTCTGTGAGCGGAGAGACGGAATACGGCTTAGAGAAGATCACCTCCGCTTCTCCCCAACGAATCGCATCTCCTGCGACTGAAGCAGCAACCTCCCAAGGAGAAAGACATGACCCTGCGTAACTATCTTGAGTACTGTGATGATGTCATAAAGCCCACCGAACCGTTGTTTCGACTTGTGCCGGCCGATAAGATTGATTGGAAGCCGACGGAGAATCTCTTCAGCGCCGGTCAACAGATGGCCCACATGGCGGGAGCGCTCGGCGTGTACGGGCGGGGAATCGCATCGGGCGATTGGGGATTCGCCTCGATGCGCGAGAGGTTTGTGTTGAATCGTCGCACGCCGGCCGTAACGGTGGACGAAGCAGTGAAGGCGCTCCGGGAAAACTACGAAGAGTTCAAGCGCCTCGTCGGCGCGCTGACAGAAGAAGAGTTCAACTTTGGCGAAATTGACACGCCGCAGTTTGGCGGCAAAGCTCCGCGTTGGCGCGTCGCCATGCTCGCAATCGAACATCACCTCAATCATAAAGCCGAGCTCTTCGTGTACTTGAAATTGCTCGGCGTGAAAGTCAATACGGGAAATCTTTATCGCGGTTGACCTCCCTTTGCAACCACCCCCGGAGAAATTCCGCTTGCCGCTAAGGCGAATGTTTTATACTATTGCAGGCAGCCGACGGCATTCAACACTATTCTCATTTTCGCACGATAGGTTCCATGAAGCTCGCAGTCTGCATCAATCACGTGCCGGATACCGCGGCAAAGATCAATATCAGTTCCGATGGAAAATCCTACGACAGGACGGGGCTCAGCTACATCATCAATCCGTATGACGAGTTCGCCGTCGAGGAATGCCTTCGCCTGAAGGAGAAACATGGCGGAGAAGTCATCGCCATTTCCGTGGGGAGTGACGTCCACAAGGAAACCATCCGCAAGGCCTTGGCGATGGGCGTCGATAAAGGCATCCTTATCAAGGACGATGCCATACGAGATTCTTTCGCTCTTGCCCGCGCGCTTGCCGATGAGCTTAAGAGCCTTTCAACCGACGCAATATTCTTCGGTAAACAATCGGTGGACTACGACAATTCGGCCGTCGGTTTGATGGTGGCCGAAATGTTGGGCTTGCCGTCGGTATCCGTGGTGGTGAAACTTGAGATCAACGGCGACAAGGCGCTTGCAGAGCGAGAGATCGAGGGGGGACACGAAATCGTTGAGGTGAAACTTCCGGCAGTCTTCACGGCACAAAAGGGGCTGAACGAGCCGCGCTACCCGTCGCTCAAAGGTATTATGTCCGCGAAGAGCAAACCGATTGAGGAGAAGCATCCCTCTCCTACGCAGCCGAAAGTAGAGGTTCTGTCGATGAATAAACCGCCCGCAAAGGCGGCAGGAAAGATCGTGGGAACCGATGTGCATGCGGTTCCGGAACTCGTGCGTCTGCTGCATGAAGAGGCAAAAGTCATCTGAGGAGGGATGACCTTCGGTGAGCAGAGGATCGTTATTCGAGATCGTTGCCGCAAAACGTTTGCCAGAACTTTGAATCAAGCAGGGAGAACATGAGATTCCTCGCATTTGCCGAACAGCGGGAGAACAAATTCAAGAAACCCGCATTTGAGGTTATCCGGGCCGCAAGAACTCTCGCGGATCAAACAGGCGGGGAGGTTGTTGCCCTCGCGATCGGTTCGGGCGTTCGATCCGTTGCCCCAACTCTGGGGGGACATGGCGCACAGAAAGCCGTTGTCGTGGAGAACCCCAAGCTTGAATTCTATTCCTCGACCGCTTATGCGAAGATCGTTGCCGATGTTGCACGGCAACAGCAGGCAAACGTCGTCCTCATCCCGGCCACGGCAATGGGGAAGGACCTGGCCCCGCGCGTTGCGGTAAGACTGGATGCGGGTCTCGGGACAGATTGCACGGCGTTGAGGGTTGAAGGGAGCGACATCATTGCTACGCGCCCGGTCTTTGCCGGCAAAGCGCTAACGGATCTGAGGGTGAATTCGTCAACGAAAGTCTTCACGCTCCGCCCAAACGTTTTCACTTCAGGTGCGGGGGATGAGAAGCCTGCAGACGTGGAGAACGTCGATATCTCGTTGACGGAGCAGGACTTCGCCTCGGCAGTGAGGGAGGTGAGGCAAGCGGCAAGCAAGTTGGATGTTGCCGAAGCGGACATCATCGTTTCGGGCGGCAGGGGGATGAAAGGACCGGAACATTTTCGAATGATCGAAGAGCTTGCAGAAGCCTTGGGAGCCGCGGTCGGTGCATCCCGTGCGGTGGTCGACGCAGGATGGCGCCCACACGATGAGCAGGTCGGTCAGACCGGCAAAACGGTTTCGCCGTCGCTCTACATTGCGATCGGTGTGTCCGGAGCCATTCAGCATCTTGCGGGAATGTCATCTTCGAAGTATATTGTAGCCATCAACAAAGATAAAGACGCGCCGATCTTCCAGATCGCGAGCTACGGCGTCGTGGGCGACGCGTTCGAGATTGTTCCGGCGTTGATCGCCGAAGTGAGGAAACTGCTCGGGAAGGGCTAAGCTCGTGAGTATCGAGGCAAGGAGAAGAATCTGTGGAGAGGGTTCAGGTTGACATTCTGGGTTTGTCTACAAGCCCGTCGAGCGGTGGAGCCTACGCGCTCATTTTGAAAGAGGTTAGCGGGCCGCGCCGGCTCCCCATTATCATCGGAGCGTTTGAGGCACAATCAATCGCCCTGGAGATGGAAGGGATTAAACCACCCCGACCGCTGACGCACGATCTGCTGAAGAATGTGATGGACAGCCTGGGGGTCAGCTTGAATGACGTCTTCATCAACGAGTTGAAGGATGGCACCTTCTACGCCAAGCTGAGTCTTGACTCTCAGGAGGTCGACTCACGACCAAGCGATGCAATTGCTCTCGCCGTTCGGTACGGCGTTCCGATTTTCGTTTCCGACAAGGTCATGGAAGAAGCCGCGTTCGTTCCGGAGAACGAGGACTCCGACAAACTCCCCCCCACGACAGCCGCTGAGCCGGACAAGGAGAAGACCAAGCCTAAGCTCTCCAAACGCGATCAGCTCCAGCAACAACTTCTGGATGCCATTGCAAAAGAAGAATATGAGAAGGCCGCAAGGATTCGAGACGAGATTCAGAAACTCGAAGCTCGAAATTCATAGGCTTGGCGCCCTCATTGCACCGCAAAGCGACTAACGCACATCATCCTCCTCACACAGCAAGGGTTTCCCACCGTGAAAACCTTCCTACGATCTCCAAACCTCATCGCGTTGAGCACACTCATGTTTCTCTGTCTTGTTCTTCCATCACTCCCGTCGATCGCACAAGATATCTCACAGGCACAAAAGCTCCTCGCACAAGGAGACGAACTTGCCCAAAAGACATTTGAGAACGAAAAGGCGCTCAAAAGCTATCTCGCGGCGCTTGCTCTTGAGTCCGGCAACGTCGAAATACTCTGGCGCCTCAGCCGTACCTATGTCGATATCGGCGAGCACCTTCCCTCGGCGACCGAGGCGGAGAAGAACGCTCAGTTGCAGACGTACGAGAAATCTCTTGAATTTGCGAACAAGGCCATAGCGGCTGACCCAAATAACTCGATGGCGTACGCCCGCCGGGCCATTGCAAACGGACGCATTGCCCTCTTCAAGGGAGTGTGGGAATCACTCGATCTGGTAAAGCAAACGAAAGCGGATTGTGAAAAGGCGATTGCTCTGGATGGCGCCAACAACTCGGCATTCTACGTGCTTGGGCGAACCCATTTGAAGGTTTGTGAAAAACCGAGAATTGTCCGGTGGCCGCTCGGCCTTGGATGGGCTAATTTGGACGATGCGGTCAAGAACTTCGAGAAGGCGATCTTGATCAAGCCGGATTTCATCATGTATCGGTTGGATGCCGCTCGGGCATTTGTTGAGAGGGATGAATACGATAAAGCCCGTACGCATCTCTCGGCTATTAGCTCGCTTCCAACCCTGGATGAAGACGACGATCAGTTTCGAAGGGAAGCAAAGGAGTTGCTGGAGAAGATCAGAGACAAGTAGGGGGGAATAGAAGTTGAATGCCCGGCCAACAGATAGACCGGGCATGTTCTTTCCCTCTCTATCGGGACTTCTTCTCGAGCTCGATCAGAGGGAGCAGCCTGGTTGTGCGTTCTGGTTCGGAATGTTACTTACTCAAGTTGACCGCTTCGCAGCCATCCGTTGAAACGGACGGCTGAATAAACTCGTTGAAAAATCTGAGGTGAGGCTGACCAAAAAGTGTCATTGTCATTTCGACCGCAGGGAGAAATCCTCTTTTTTTGTTCAGATTTCTCAGTCGCGGAGTTCACCCCGCTCAGGCGGGGCTCCTTCGAAATGACAAACATGGCTTATAAGACAGCCTCCGGGACTAGAGTAGCC
>DMMN01000012.1:0-4945 GCA_003453835.1 Bacteroidota bacterium
TGAGTTTATCCCGACGTTGTCTGTCGGGACGAAGTCGAGCGGTGCTGCAAGAAAACTGCACTCTGCGCAGTCTTCGACTTCGTTCGCCCCGACAAGAAACTTCCGGGCTCACTACGCTGGTAATGACTCTTTTGGGATGGGTAAACTCGTTGGGAACGATGGGATGCTCGAGTGAAGCGCAATGAATGAAACGTGATGTGTGGAGGACGGCGATCCGGTCCATACAGGCGGGGGTATGCCTCTCAATGTGCAAGTGGTCCCCTCCTTATTATCAATTCCTTCAACATTATCAGAGTAATAAAAGAGGGTAGGCGACGGTCGGCAAAAAGTCCGAAAAACGGTTGAAGATGATGCAGAAGTGCCTGGCACTGATTGTGAGTTCAGTCCTGGGGAAGCAACATCTCGCCATTCTGACTCTAACGACCTATGCAAATCCACATCATCGACGTTGCCATCATAGTCATTTATTTTGCCGTGGTTGTTGTCCTCGGGATTCTCGTCTCGAAGAAAGCGGCGAAGGATATCCACTGGTACTTCCTCGGGGGCAACTCCCTTCCATGGTGGATGCTCGGCGTTTCAAACGCTTCAGGCATGTTCGACATCACGGGAACGATGTGGTTGGTCTATCTCCTCTTCGTGTACGGCATGAAGAGCGTCTGGATCCCCTGGTTGTGGCCGATCTTCAACCAGGTGTTCTTGATGATCTATCTCTCCATCTGGCTAAGGAAGTCAAATGTGATGACGGGGGCGGCTTGGATTGAGACCAGATTCGGCTCAAGCCGGGGGGCGCAGCTTTCCCACATCAGCGTCGTCGTTTTTGCGCTTGTGAGTGTCATTGGGTTCATCGCTTATGATTTCAAAGGGATCGGGAAGTTTGCCGCAATCTTTCTCCCCTGGGATCTTCCCCCCGACATGTACGCGGTGATTTTCATGTCTCTCACCGCGATCTATGCCGTCAAGGGGGGCATGTTTAGTGTCGTCATCACCGAGTTTGTCCAGTTTCTGGTAATGACCGTAGCCTCGATTTTTGTTGGCGTCCTCGCGATGAATGCAGTCTCCCCGGAAATGTTGAGCAAGTTCATCCCACAGGGGTGGACGAGCATCTTCTTCGGTTGGAACCTCGAACTTGATTGGACGGGATTGATCGACGCGGTCAACGCGAAGATTCAGTCCGACGGATATAGTTTGTTCAGCATCTTTTTCATGATGATGTTGTTCAAAGGATTCCTTGTCAGCTCCGCCGGCCCGGCACCCAACTACGACATGCAGCGAGTCCTTGCAACGCGCTCTCCGAAGGAAGCAGCAAAGATGAGCTGGTTTGTTTCCGTCGTGCTGTTCTTTCCCCGATACATGATGATTGCGGGATTGACCGTGCTGGCTTTGGTCTTTTATTCACCTCAATTGCAGTCGATGGGGTCGGGCATCGATTTTGAAATGGTGCTCCCCTACACGATCAAGAACCTGCTTCCCGTGGGCCTCATCGGTGTTCTGCTCGCCGGCCTGCTTGCGGCATTCATGTCCACGTATGCGGCAACGATCAACGCCGCACCCGCCTATGTCGTCAACGATATCTATAAGAGGTTCATCAACCCGAACGCCGAGCCCAAGAAGTACGTTCGCCTCAGCTATGCGACAACGGTGGTCTTTGTGATCCTCGGATTCGCGTTCGGACTTGTGGTTGAGTCGGTGAATCAAGTCACGCTTTGGATCGTGAACGCTCTCTTTGGTGGCTACACCGCCTCGAACATGCTGAAGTGGTACTGGTGGCGATTGAACGGCTACGGGTATTTCTGGGGAATGGTGGCCGGCATCGCGGCGTCACTCTTTATTCCGCTGACCTTTCCGTCGCTTCCCGCATTATCCGCCTTCCCGTACATCCTCGGATTGTCGCTGGTGGGGTGCGTTGCGGGGAGTTACCTCACCAAGCCTGAGCCTGACGAAGTCCTCACGAAGTTCTACATGCAAGTGAGACCGTGGGGTTTCTGGAAACCGGTGCTGGAAAAAGTGAAGAGACTCCATCCGACGTTCGAGGCGAACAAGAACTTCAAACGCGATGCGATCAACGTCGCGGTCGGAATCGTCTGGCAGGCGTCCCTGGTGGCACTTCCCATCTATCTTGTGGTCCAGGACTACAAATCCATGATCCTGACGCTCGGCATCACCATCCTCACTTCCGTAGTTCTCAAGCTGAATTGGTGGAACAAGCTCGGCGAACTGAGCACCGAATCGTTCGTTGCTTTGAACGGCGCCATGAAACAGGATGAGGTCTCTGCGACATCACAATCATCGGTGAGCTGAAATGAATCGAAACAAGTTCAACCAGGCGGTGAAGCGATTGCTCAGTCGACAAGATCGATTGCTCACCAGAAGGAACAAAGCGCTCGCATCAACAAACGGCATCCTCCGAAGGTTCAAGTATCCCGTCCTTACGGCAGAGCATGTGCCGGTCCATTGGAGATATGACCTCGATGGTCGAAGGAATCCAAACCTCGTCGAGCGCCTCGGAATCAATGCGACGTTCAATCCTGGCGCAATCGAGCTCGACGGAAGGATCCTCCTTGTCGTGCGCGTCGAGGGCGTCGATCGCAAGTCGTTCTTTGCCGTCGCAGAGTCCCGGAACGGGATCGACAATTTCCGGTTCCGGGATTATCCCATCCAGTTACCCGAGACGGCGGATCCCGACATCAACGTCTACGACATGCGACTCGTAAGACACGAGGATGGCTGGATGTACGGGCTGTTTTGCACGGAACGGAAAGATCCGGCAGCGGCGCGAACGGATACGTCCTCCGCCATCGCTCAATGCGGGGTAGTCCGGACGAAAGACCTTGAAACGTGGGAACGATTGGCAGATGTGAAGACCGGTTCTCCGCAACAACGAAACGTCGTCCTTCACCCTGAGTTTGTGGACGGGAAGTATGCCTTCTACACTCGACCACAAGATGGATTTATCGAGGCCGGCTCAGGAGGCGGCATCGGATGGGGACTTTCAACAAGCGTCGAGCAGGCCGTAATTGACTCAGAAACCATCATCGACGACAGGGAGTATCACACGATCAAAGAGGTGAAGAACGGGCTGGGGCCTGCTCCTCTCAAGACCGACAAGGGATGGCTGCAGCTCGCCCACGGCGTGCGGAACACGGCCGCGGGACTTCGGTACGTCCTCTATTTGTTTCTGACCGNNCGCGTCGGCGACGTATCGAATGTCGTGTTCAGTTGCGGCTGGGTTATGAAGAAGAGCGGAGACGTGTTCATTTACTATGCTTCTTCGGACACGAGAATCCACGTCGCCACATCGACGGTCGATCGTTTGTTGGACTATGTGCTGCACACTCCGGAAGACGGATTGAGAAGCGGAGCTTCCGTTCGCCGGCGCGTCGAACTCATAGATCGAAACTTGAACATCATCCGGAAGAAGGCCGGGAGGTAGGTGCGGTGCGAGATGTCAGGCTCACGTCTCTGATGCGGACGGAACGCGGAAAAGAAACACGCGTGAGATTGTCGAGTGCCTCTCGGAAGCGTTTCCTCCGAGAGCCCCATCATGACATTGCGGAGTAGCTCCAACCTCCCGCTACGGTTCTCTGGAGACAACCGCTCCACTCGCCCAGCCGAGCTTCAACATGTTTTGCCCGTGTTCTCGGATGATCCTGAGCGTGGAAGTATCGGAAACGAATATGGAGTTCCTTCCCTGCGGTTCCTGAGGCGGATCGCCGACAAACGGATCGCCGATCTTCCACATTCCATCCGGATGCCGCGCTGAGGCTTCTCCTCCCCACCCCCAGAAGTTGGAGCCGGCGAGAGGCCCGCCAGCCCGGGCAGAGTCTTCGAGAATCAGGAATATCATCCGATAATATCGATCTCGGGCCTTTGTCGAGGTGCCGGGCATGATCTTTCCGCCGTCACGGCCTAAGCCGAATTCATCCATCACCATCGGCTTTCCTAACACGCGCGCCAAAGCGATGTGTTGGTTGATGTACGCGGCCGCATTCCTCTCCGTCGGCGNNCCCCAGTTCAGCGGCCACAGATGGAAGTTGAGATAGTCAACATGCGGTGTTTGATAGGCTTTGATGTAGAACTCTTCCAACTGGAGCGTGCCGACGGTTCCTTCACTTCCCGCACTGACCAGGTGATTGGTGTCGAGCGAGTGAATGTACTTCGCCGTTTCATCGATCCAGCGATAGAATGCCGGAAGATTGTCCCTCCCCTGCTTATTGTCGCGGCCCGGCCTCGGCTCGTTGACCAATTGCCAGGACATGATGGTCGGATCCTCGGCGTAGAGTCTCCCATTGACGCTGTTTCTTCTTGTCACAATCATATGGACATAGTCGCGATGCAACTCCATTGCTCTTGAATTCGAGTAGAACGTCGCCGAAAAGTCCATGAATGCACCCCATCCCTGCGTCGTATCTTCCGGATCGACTCCTTTGCCGCCCGTCCAGACGTTGTACTGCGCCATTCCTCCCGACCACTCCCAGTAGTTGCCGAGAAACAACACCGCGTGCATATCCCGCTTCGCCATTTCTGCAAGAAGATAATCCAGACCTATGAGCAGCGAGTCGTCCACCACTCCCGGTGCGCGCTGGATTGCCGGCTTGACGGAGCGGCGAATGTAAGATTCTTCCGACGCCGCAAGAACTCGAAGATTGACAATAGCATTCGCTTTCATCTCATCCAGTTCCCGAAGGAGCCGCGGCCGATCGCCGGTGGAGCCCGGCGATCCCAGGTAGCAGCCGTACCAAAAGTTCGTGCCGGCAAAATAGTACGGTATCCCTTTGTGGATGAACTGCGTTCCATTGATTCTGATGAAGTCCTCACCCCCCTGGAAGAGGCCAAGAAACGAACACGAAGGCAAAAGAAAGAAGACAACCGCAACGGCACTGAGCATCACTCTTGTAAGTAGTCTCATCGATCCACCTTTGTTTGAACGTGTGTGCGCCGCGAATAT
>DMMN01000012.1:5053-10053 GCA_003453835.1 Bacteroidota bacterium
TTCCTGAGGCGGTCAACTTGAGCAGCTTACTCACCAACGATGCCACCAACGGTTATTGTTGGAAGATCGGCCGCTCATTCATTCCTGAGGAGAAGCCTATCCCCTGCCATTGTCAATTAAAGAAGGATTTATTGATTTGATAAAGACTTTGAAGGAGTCGGCTCCAAGGGGGAGGATTTCCTGTTCTGGATTGACGAATTTCATGCGAGGATAATGGCAAGAGTTTTGTTAAAATGAAATGCACGAGGTCTCCTTTCTCCAACTTTCACATCCAAATGAACTTCGACCGTCTGTCACCGAATGCTATCGGGGCCGGCTTGATTCTCGGATTGCTTTTGATCCCCGCCTCCGCACTCTGCCGACAAGGGGTCTTCCTCCTGTCACCCCTCATTTCAGACAACATGGTTCTTCAGCAGCGAAGTAACGTTCCGGTTTGGGGACGCGGAATCCCGGGGACGCGAGTGAGCCTCCGGGCCTCGTGGGGAACGACCGCCGCGACCCGCGTGAATCCGGACAGCACCTGGGTGCTGAAGGTGCGCACGCTCAGGGCAGGCGGACCCCATAAGCTCGTGATCGGACACGCTGACACGAGCCTTACGATCGTGAATATTCTCGTCGGGGAGGTCTGGTTGTGTTCCGGTCAATCAAACATGGAGATGCCCCTTTCCGGCTGGCCGCCAACCGACACCGTTCTGAACGGATCCGAGGAGATCGAGCATTCCTCGTTCCCTAAGATCCGGCTGTTTACAGTCAGGCGAGCATTCTCTGCGGTGCCGGAATCTTCGTGCAACGGGGAATGGGCTGAGTGCTCCCCCACAACTTCGCGCGACTTCAGCGCGACGGCATATTTCTTCGGAAAGAAGCTGTACGAAACCCTTCGCGTCCCCATCGGCTTGATTCATGCCAGTTGGGGCGGGACGGCGGTGAATTCGTGGATCAGCGCGCAATTCCTCTCGCAACTCCCTCAGTATGATACCACACTGCAGAGAATCAAAGAATGCGCGGACGGCCGGCGCCGCATCCTGGATTGGCTTCATGAGTATCCGTCCATCGACATGCGTACCCGGAGGGGGGAAGGGCGATGGGCCAACCTTGGCTTTCAGGACGAGGACGTTCCATCGCGCTCGTATAACGATTCCGATTGGAGAACGATGCGTCTCCCCACGATATGGGAAAGAACTGAGGTGGGCAATCTTGACGGCGTCGTCTGGTTTAGAAAACGGGTAACGATTCCAACCGAGTGGATCCACAAGGATCTTGTTCTTGAGCTGGGACCAATCGATGACATCGACGTGACATTCGTGAATGGTGTGAAGATCGGAGCTCATGAGGGGGAAGGGATGTGGAAGGTCGATAGGGTGTACCGCATCGACGGGAGCCTGATCGATAGCACGCTCTTGCAGATTGCCGTCCGCGTGATCGATTATAAGGGCGGAGGAGGAATCTTCGGTGAGCCGTCGTCGATGTCCCTCCATCCCGAAGGGAGCGTTGTACGTCTCTCGCTTGCGGGAGAATGGAGGCACGTTCCCGTGGCACAATATCATGACAACTCGCTTTTCATGTTTGGTCCGGTCGGAAGGAAGTATGAGACGCGGCCGCGATTGCCAATAGACCTTTCGGCCAACACCCCAACCGCACTCTACAACGGCATGATCTCACCGATCATCCCCTATGCAATCAGGGGCGTCATTTGGTATCAGGGAGAATCGGATACGCAGAATCCAAAACAGTATCGCCGACTCTTTCCCCTTCTCATCGAAAATTGGAGGAACGATTTCAAGCTGGGCGATTTTCCCTTCTACTATGTGCAGATCGCTCCCTTCGAATATGGACCACCGACGAAATCACAATATCTTCGGGAGGCGCAGACGACTGCTCTGGCCGTGAAGAACACCGGAATGGCCGTGACGCTAGACATCGGGGATCCGAAGAACATCCATCCGGCAAACAAACAGGATGTGGGGAACAGACTTGCGTTATGGGCGCTCGCGAAAACATACGGGAGGAATGTCGCGTATTCGGGACCACTCTACAAGTCCATGAGAACGCGAAATGGAATGATTGAAGTGTTCTTCGATCGAGCGGAGAAAGGTCTTGTGCTCACGGGGTCTCCAGGGGGACACGGAATCCAGATCGCCGGCGGAGACCGCCAATTCCGGATGGCGATTGTGAGTGTCCGGGGGAGCAAACTCATCGTTTCTCATCCCGATATCGCGATCCCTGTTGCAGTGCGGTATGCCTTCAGCAACACGCCCGAGGCGACGCTTCACAATACTGAGGGCTTGCCCGCCCCCTCATTCCGGACGGATGATTGGGAATAGAAGACAGCGCAGAGAAATGACGCGGGAATAATAATGACCATGGTTCGAAGAAACAAATCCGTGAAGATCAATCCAATCATCGTCATCAGCGGGCCAACCGCTCAGGGATGGAGCGCAAGAGAGAACATGCGATATGCGTTGAACAGATCGATTTGGACGGCACTGCTCTCGGTTTCACTCATCGCCATCACCACCGCCCAGTGGAATCGGCCCAATCCCGTCACCTCGGTCGAGCAGCAATCTGACGGCGTGCTTTTCACGATGCGATCGGGCGCGCTGAAGCTCCAGGTCTGCACGGATCGGATTGTCCGCGTGCTGTACACGCCGGATTCCTCTCTCGCGAATCGCCCGGACTATGTCGTGGTCAGGAAACAATGGCCGAAAACCGGATGGACGATGCAATCTGTCGGCGATACCGTCACTCTTGTTCTCCCACGGCTCCGCGTGCTTGTAACGAGGAGCGATGGGGTGATTACCTTCAGCGACTCATCCGGGGCAAAGCTTTTTGCCGATCACAGCCGCCTAATGCTGCCTGTGGAAGTGAATGGCGAAAGAACGTGGCGGGCCGAGATGTTCTCGAATTTGTGGGGATCCTCCGAGGCCTTCTACGGTCTCGGCGGACATCAGTCGGGCGTGTGGAATTACCGAGGTGGGTCGATCGACATCTCGCACGACAACACCAACATCAGCATCCCGATGTTTCTTTCGAGCTACGGGTACGGGATTCTCTGGAACAACACCTCCCGCAGCCGGTTCAACAATCGTTTCCTGAATGCCTTGTATCTCAGCTCGGAAGTGGCCGATGCGATCGACTACTATTTCATCTACGGCCCAGACTTCGATGCAGTCGTCTCCGGCTACCGTGCCCTGACCGGCGACGTCCCAATGTTCGGCAAGTGGGCCTATGGTTTCTGGCAATGCAAGAACAGATATTCCTCGCAGGAGGAACTGCTCGCCGTCTCCCGCAAGTATCGAGAGCTTCACATCCCTCTCGACAACATCGTGCAGGATTGGTTCTGGTGGAACACGATGGGGGAGCCTGTCTTCGATGCCGCGCGTTATCCCAATCCAAAAGCGATGATCGCGGAACTTCACAGGAACAACTTCCACTTGATGATCTCCTTCTGGCCCTTCTTTCGACCAGGCAGCAAGACGTACGAGGAGATGGACAAGCGCGGCTTCTTCGTAGACAAAACGAAAGTTGCCGGGTTCCATCCGGCCGGGCAAGCGCTGTACGACGCATTCAATCCGCTGGCGCAGAAATACTACTGGAACCTGTTGGATACGGCCCTCTTCCAGATCGGCGTGGATGCGTGGTGGCTTGATACAACGGAGCCGGAAACGGAGGGGCGGGAGACGAATATTCTCGTGACCAACAACGTGGCGCTTGGAAGCGGTGCGCGCTATGTCAATCTCTATCCCCTCATGGCAACAACGGCGGTCTACGAAGGGCAACGCGGGAAGACCGACCGGAAACGCGTCTTCATCCTTTCCCGATCCGCATTTGCCGGAAGTCAGCGCACGGCAACGGCGGTCTGGTCCGGCGACGTCAATTCTGATTGGGTCTTCTTCAAAAGACAAGTCCCCTCGGGACTGAACTATTCACTCTCCGGCCTGCCGTATTGGACGACGGATATCGGGGGCTTCCTTCTGGGCGATCCCGACGATCCCGCCTACCGTGAACTGTTCATACGGTGGTTCCAGTTCGGCACGTTCAATCCGATCTTCCGCGTCCACGGAACACGCAAGAACAACCAGAATGAACTCTGGTCGTACGGAACTCAAGCTCAGGAAATTCTCACGAGGTTCGACAGGCTTCGCTACCGCCTTCTCCCCTACGTCTATTCCCTGGCATGGATGACGACGAGCAAAGGCTACACGCCGATGCGCGCGCTGGCAATGGACTTCCGCACCGATGTGCAAGCAGCAAACATCGGGGACCAATTCATGTTTGGACCGGCGTTTCTCGTGAACCCCGTAACGGAATATTCCGCCAGATCGAAACAGATCTATCTGCCAAGAACGAAATGGTATGATTTCTGGACGGGTCGTTCAGTGCATGGCGGTCAACTCATCAATGCTGATGCCCCGTTGGACCGACTTCCGCTGTTTGTGCGGGCCGGTTCCATCGTACCGATGGGCCCGGAAGTCCAATGGGCGAGTGAGAAGCCGGCTGACCCGATCGAGCTACGAATCTATCGCGGCGCCGATGGTGACTTCGTCCTCTACGAAGATGAGGGGGACAGCTACGACTACGAGAAGGGCATCTACTCGACGATCTCTTTGCACTGGAATGAATCAAAGCAGGAGCTGACCATCGGCGATCGGAACGGGAGCTTCCCGGGAATGTTGGAATCTCGCACGTTCAGCATCGTGCTGGTGTCGCTGCACCACGGAGCGGGGATTGAAACGACCATCAAGCCGAACAATGTCGTCCGCTACTCGGGAAAGAAAATCACCGTCTCGCCTTAATCGCAGTCTTAGAGTAACTACTCACCTCAAGTTGACCGCTTCGCAGCCATCCGTTGAAACGGACGGCTGAATAAACTCGTTGAAAAATCTGAGGTGAGGCTGTCCAAAAAGTGTCATTGTCATTTCGACCTCAGGGAGAAATCCTTTTTTTGTTCAGATTTCTCAGTCGCGGAGTTCACCCCGCTCAAGGCGGGTCTCCTTCGAAAT
>DMMN01000171.1 GCA_003453835.1 Bacteroidota bacterium
CCGCCTCTCGATCGTCTCCTTCCGGATCGGCGGTGGTCGCGTCCGGCAAGTCCTCCACCTGGTCGTCCGGGAATTGCGTGATGGGCGGAGCGAGCTTGCCGACCAGGTATCGGTCCCGCACGCTCATCCCTATAATCTCCTCCACCGGTCCGTACGCGGGTCCGAGCAGGTCATCCACGACAGCGGATTGCAGCAAGTCCCGGATATACGCCTGCTCCTGGGGCGTCTTCCCTTCGAGCACTGGAAGCCTTGGGAACTCTATGCCACAAGCGGTTTTCAGGGCCGCTTCGAACACAGGCCATTCCAGTCGAGAAACTGCGGCAGTCGCAACCGGGGACAGAATTCCAAGATCGCCGAAGGACCGGGCAGGATCAAGCGGCAGAAGCCCGTCGAGGAGCAGAGTGGTTTTATCCAGTGCCCGTCGCACACGGTAGACGCGTGAGAAAGCCAGAACCTCGGAACCGCTCGATCCTTCTTTGACGATAAGAAGGGCATCGTCTTCCCGGACCCCACGGAGGTCGGAGGATACGTGGTCCACCGTGATCGCGAATCCGTCGAGCCGGGCCTCCGAGCCGAGACAAACGAGCCAACTGTTGATGGTCCGCTCTATATTGGATGTAGTTTCTGCCTTCATGTCTTGTCATCCCCGTCGATAGCCGTTTGAGATTGTCTGATCATCTCGCGTTCTTCTTCCGAAATTCCATATAAGTCATAAACGACAATGTCGATTACCGATAGTAGTTCCGTACTCACACCCTCTCGCATGATTTTCTCAACGAGCTCTGTAATTCGCACGGCGACATGGTGGTCTAGCTTTCGCGGACATGGCAACAACCGTATCGCTGAAATGTGGACCTGGGGGAAAACCTTTCCGGTTTCTTCCGATTTTGCACGGTAAAAGAATCGCAACAAATTGCTGTTCAACAACGCCAGAAGAACTGTACAGGAGTACAGGGAATTAGGATCCTTCGAGAAATGGATGTGCACGGTGTTAAGCGGAAAATATCTAATGCAGTCGAGAGTAGCGATTAGGGTGTCGGCTGTCTGCCTCGATAAAACCTTCTCATCCCTATCGTAGTTTTCTCTGTCCCGAAGTTGGGCACTCCACCGAGTTCCTTTTACGTAGAAGTCCTCCACGTATGCGAGGTCTTTCGTATAACGAAGATAGGTTCCATCCCACGTGACGGCAATGTAAGCTGCGAAATCCCGACCGTTGATCGTGGGCTGGTGGATCTCCGTGTCAAATACTTCCGGCGCGGCGAGAGGATGCGAAAGAAGGCGCTCCTGCCCTGGAAAAGCGTTAGGTATGAATCTATTACCTTCTTTGTGTCCTAAGAAAATTGGGCGGAAATCTCTTCTGCCGGGATTTATTCCATCCCTCGTTTCATAGAAGTCGGAGAGAACTCCGTTCTCTGCCGCAAGACGTGTTATGAGATCAAGTATTGGTGGGGAAGACTCAATTCGAATGGTGAAGTGTTTGTCAGAAAGGATGGCACTATAGTCAAGTCGTGCTGGAATGGCAACATGTGGGGAGGCGATATTGATTACCTCATAGGACCCAACTGTGGATGATTTACCGGGGTTTGATCGGACTACGATGGCGCATGTCTCGACACTCGCAGAACGGAAGTAATTCGATGGCAAGTTGAATATCTTATAAAGTGAGGCTCGCTGCAACATTACCATTCGTCCGCGCCAATATCTCTCATTGCGAAGAAATGGCTTGGGGGCTACGAATCCAATACCACTACCGAACCGACAGAGTGATAAAAGCCTCTCTACAAAAAGAGTCACGAGGTTGATCTTTGAAGTTCGCGGTTTTCCTATTGCGTTATCTTCCGCCTGAACCGCGTAACAAGATTTGAAATAGGAGCGCATGCTATCGGCGAATACTTCTCCCTCCGCAAATGGCGGATTGGTCACAATTGCATCGAAACCACCATTTTCTCTCTGAAACACCTCCGGATACTCCAGGGGCCAATGATGAGGTGTTCTCTGCGGGTTGCCCTCTGGCAGGTCGACCGACAACGCCTTGCGTGCTTCCGTGGCGATGGTCACTCCCGTCTTTTCGTTGCCGCTCAGAAAACCTCCAGCCTGCATCGCCAGCGAGTCCAATGCCGACTTGATAACACGAGCGTTGCCGTTCGATTTTAAAACCTCGCCGATCATGGCGTCCGCCACGAGTTCGACGGCCTCGAGTTTTCCTCTCGCCTCCTTGTCCAAGCGTGCCATGGTCTCGACGTCGCGGATGTCGCGTATCGGAATGACGCGCAGCTTCTTTCGGATTTCGATGGCCTCGGCGACCGCGGCGGCTACGTTCTGCCCGAAGATACGCTGCTGGTAAGGGCCGTCGTACGGGTCCATCCGGAGCTTCGTGAGTTGATCCAGACGGTGGATGCCTAAGAGACTGTCACCATGGCGTAAGTTGTGATCGAGGAATCCGAAAGGACGCCCCTTGGCCAGGGTGACCAACCAGATCGACAGTTTGGCCAGTTCGACGGCGAGGGGATTCACGTCCACACCGTACAGACACCGTTCGGCAATCAAGCGTCTGGCGGAAAGAAGCCGCTCGTCCAGAGCCGTTTGCATGGGGTCGGATTCGCCAGCCTTTTCCAGTACGTCACCATCTGCGGTGATGAATTTTCCCGTGGCCTCTTCGGTGCCCCAGGCCTCAACCAACCGCTCGGCGAGCCATCGGCAAGTCTGAACGAGGAACGCTCCGGAACCCATGGCCGGGTCGCAGATTTTCAGGTCGAGCAATTCGGGTGGGGATTTCAGCCGCCACTCTTCACGCGGCTCCCCTTCAGCCGGCCCGACATAAACCATCGGTCCCAGCGTCGTCTCTACGATACTTTCGGTGAGCGATTTCGGGGTGTAGTGCGTGCCGGTTTCTCGTCGGTCGGCTCCCAGGGTGACCATGAAGGCGTTCTCGCGATAGACGATCGGATCCTCCCAGGCGTCGGTGCGGAGAAGATTCGCAAAGGGGCGGATACGTTCGGCAAGAACGGTGTCGCCGCCACAGACCGAAAGCAGCCGACCGAAGGTGGCCTCGTCGACCGGCCGCACAAGTGCGTTGCGGATAGCCGATTCACTGCGTTTGCTCGTCTCTATCGACAGAGCGACGAGGGTGTTTTCGCCGTCCATCCGAGTCGATTCCAACTCGGATAGCGGGAGGTTCGGATTTTTGGCATTCTTCGACCCGGCCAAGCCCACAGTCACGGACGGCACACGGACGACGGTGTGTTCGAGGAGGCCTTCGTAGACGTGGCCGATCTGCTCGACATCGAGCGCACGATAGGACAACAGAAGGGCTCCACTATTCTGTTCGAGCAACTGGAGTGAACTCAACAAGAGAAGAACCGTGCGGTTGTCGATGGGAAGCGGGATCGCGTCGGAATCGCGCCAGCATGTCCCTTTCGGTCGCCCTTCGAGAAACGGGAATCTGTCCGGATCGAGCAGGGAACCACCCAGGGCGGGCATGCGAAGGGACTCGTGGTCGATACCGCCATGAACGGCACGGAACACCGAAAGAAGACGAGCCCAGGCGTCGTGACGGCGATCGAGCACCTCGGGGCCGTTTCGATCCGCCTCCTCGGCGAGCTGGGCCCGCAGAGTCGATACGGCGTAGCACTCGTCGTAGACAGGATCTCCCGAATGCAGTAGCCCTCGTTCTTCGGCGCAAAGAATGAACACCAAGCGCATCATGACGGTCAGCCCAGCCTCGTACAGTTCGGCTGGCGAGACGTCCCGCAGCAATTCCCGATTGCGATCCGCGTCGGCCTTGTCCAGGCATTGAACGAGGACCTCCACGGCACGGCGGACCTGTCCGCTGAGAGTATCGGTGATCTCTTCGTGGTGTTCGAGAGACTCTGCGAGAAGCGCGTCGAGGGTTTCGTCCGACGGGCCGAAACACCTCCTCACGCC
>DMMN01000214.1 GCA_003453835.1 Bacteroidota bacterium
GTCGACGCGTGACGGTGAGTCGCAGATCTGGTCGGTCCCGATGGCCGGAGGAGAAGCGAGAAAACTCTCGACGATCTCAACGGGCGCATCCGGATTGATTGTCTCACCCGACGGCAGATGGCTCGCTTTCAATTCCGAGGTCTATCCGGATTGCCCAAATGACGACTGCAACAAAGAGCGAAGCGAGCAGGTGGAAAAGAGCAAAGTGAAGGCGAAGATCTTCGACCGGCTTCCGTACAGGGTATGGAATTCCTGGAAGGACGGTAAACGAAGTCACGTCTTTGTGATGCCGTTCTCAGGAGGAGCGGCGGTGGACGTGACGCCCGGCGACTATGATACGCCGCCGATCGACCTGGGAGGACACTGGGACTACGCTTTCTCCCCCGACGGCAAAGAGCTTGCCTTCGCGAGAAACGTCGAATCCAATATTGCCACGAGCACCAACAACGATCTGTTCGTCGTTCCTGTTGCCGGTGGGGCCGCAACGCGCATCACCGACAATCCGGCGAATGACAGCCAGCCGTCGTACTCACCGGATGGAAGATATCTCGCTTACCGGAGAATGAATCGACCGGGTTTCGAAGCTGACCTCAAGCAGCTCGTCCTCTATGAGCGTTCGACGGGGAAGCACATGAACCTGACGGAGAAATTCGATTACAGTGTCGATGAAGTGATCTGGTCGCCGGATGGTGGATCCATCTTCTTCAACGCAGAGGACAAGGGCAACGTAACGATCTTCCGGCTCTCTCTGAAAGAGAAGAAGATCGAAGCAATCCTTCAGAAGGGCTACAATCGGTCGCTTGGCATTACGCCGGATGGCAAGGCATTGGTGTTCCTCAAGGAGTCGATCAACAAGCCGGCAGAGGTCTGTCGGATCGATGTCGCAGAGAAGAGCGTCAAGCAGTTGACTTCTATCAATCTTGAGAGACTGGCAAACGTTGAGATGAACGTCGCCGAAGAGTTCTGGTTCGAAGGAGCTGGTAGAACGAAGATCCACGGATTTCTGGTGAAGCCGCCGGGATTTGATCCGTCCAAAAAATACCCGATGGTGTATCTCATCCACGGCGGCCCTCAAAGCCAATGGGGGGACATGTTTCACTACCGCTGGAATGCTCAGATGTTCGCTTCGCGAGGGAACGTTGTTGTTTTGGTGAATCCCCGCGGCAGCAGCGGCTACGGCCAGAAACTGACGGACGAGATCAGCAAAGATTGGGGCGGCAGGGCGTACGAGGATTTGATGAGAGGGGTCGACTATGTCGTGAAATCGTACTCGTATGTTGACGGCAAGCGATTGGCGGCTGCGGGGGCTTCGTACGGCGGCTATATGATCAGTTGGCTCGCGACTCGCACGGACAGGTTCAAGTGTCTGGTGAACCACGACGGCGTGTTCAACCCGGTCAGCATGTACGGGACAACGGAAGAGCTTTGGTTCCCTGAATGGGAGTTCGGCGGCACGCCTTACGGGAAGCCGGAGCTGTACAAGAAATGGTCGCCGCTCGAGCATGCCTCAAAATTCAAGACTCCGATGCTCGTTGTCCACGGACAACTTGATTACCGGGTTGATGTGAGTGAAGGTTTTCAGCTCTTTACCGCGCTCCAGCGACAGGGAGTGAAGTCGAAGATGCTCTACTTCCCCGATGAAGGTCACTTTGTCACCAAGCCTGCTAACGCGGAATTCTGGTACAAGACGGTTCTCGACTGGATTGACGAACATGTGAATTGACATTGAGCCGGAGTTCCTCTACATTTTGCCCATTGACTCCATCCTTTCTCTTGAACAGAAAACAGAATTGATCCCAGTGGATGGTTGGAACTGTGCTGATGTTCCGTTGGCTTGCCGTTCACAGAACCTGGTTCGGCGAGCGGGCCTCTTCTTCCTCGCGGTAGCTTGCTCTTGGTCTATTCTCGCGGCAGGCGGACAGAAAGCAACAACGATCATCCTCGTGCGTCACGCGGAGAAAGACACGATGCGCTACGATCCGCCTCTGACGGCCGTAGGAAGGGAGCGTGCTCAGGATCTTGCTCGCGTCCTAGAGAGGGCGAGCGTCAACGCCATCTACGGAACTCAGTTCGTTCGAACTCAGGAGACGGTCCAGCCTCTGGCAGACAAACTCGGATTGAAGATCGACATTGTTGACGCAGATGCTTCCGATCTCAAGGGCCATGCCGAGGTGCTTGTGAAAACGATACTTTCAAGGCACGCCGGCCAGGTCATCCTCATCTCAAGTCACAGCAACGTCATCCCTCTGATCGTTCAGGCCTTGAAGGCGGGCCCGGCATTCGAAATCCGGGACTCGGAACACGACTATCTCTATATGATCACACTGGACACTTCCGGAGAAACGAAGCTGCTTCAGCTAAGGTACGGCCGGCCGTCGCCTCGATGAGCATCGGCGACAGACGAGCAACACAACCGCTCCTAAAATGGAAAATAAAAGCCGATGAAACTTCCGAGCATCGTTGCGCTCTTCCTTCTTCTGACATCAAACCTGTTTGCACAGTCGACGTCAGATATCCTCCTTCCTCCGGTGGCGAAGGGGTCGCCCCATTCAGAGACCATCCATGGAGAAACAAGGTTAGATGACTACTACTGGCTGAGGGAGAAGACAAATCCTGAGGTCACCGCATACCTCGAGTCCGAAAACAAATACATGGAGGCGATGACGAAACACCTCGAGCCGCTTCGCGAGTCGATCTACAAGGAGACCATCGGTCGCATCAAGCAAACCGACCTGAGCGTTCCATACAAACTCGGCAATTATTGGTACTACTCCCGGACGGAGGAAGGGAAACAATATCCAATCTATTGCCGCAAGGCGGGCACGTTGGACGGTAAGGAGGAGATCACACTCGATCTCAACGAGATGGCAAAGGGCCATAAATTCCTTGGACTAGGTCTCTATCAGATCAGCGACGACGGAACACTTCTCGTCTACTCGCTCGATACGACCGGCTTCCGGCAATACCAGTTTGCCGTGAAGAACCTGAGCACAGGCAAGATTCTTCCTGATTCCATCGGGCAGGTGAATTCGGCGACGTGGGCCTCGGACAACAAGACGATCTTTTACGTGAAGGAAGATCACGCAAAGCGGCCTTATCGATGTTACCGTCACGAGCTGGGAAAGACGGGTGATGAGCTGCTGTTCGAGGAGAAAGATGAGCTGTACAGAATCGGGACGCGCCGATCCCTTGATCGAAAGTACGTCTTCATCACTTCGGCAAGCTCGATCACGACCGAAGTCCGGTATGTGCCGAGCGCGCAGCCAAAGGGATCATTCCAAACGCTCTTGCCGCGTGAAGCAGACCATGAATATCACGTCGACCATCGTGACGGACTCTTCTACATCCTCACAAACAAGGGGGCGAAGAACTTCCGACTGGTTACCGCTCCGGTCGCCAACCCGACTCCCGACAATTGGAAGGAACTCTTGCCCCATCGTCCACACGTGAAGCTGGAGGATATCGATCTCTTCAAGAGCCATGCGGTGATCAGCGAGCGGGAAAACGGACTCGTCCGGCTTGTGGTGCTCGCCTTTAAAACCGGTCGCAGAAAGACGATCAGCTTCCCCGAGCCTGTGTATTCTGCCTTCCCAGGAACGAATCCGGAATTCGAGACAACGGCATTTCGATACAACTACCAGTCATTTGTTACTCCAAGCTCCGTGTACGAGTACGACATGGTAACCGGAAAGCAGATGCTTCTCAAGCAGACAGAAGTGCCCGGAGGTTACGACTCCAAGCGGTACGTTTCCGAGCGTTTGTACGCAAGGGCCCCGGACAGTGCGAGGATTCCAATATCCATCGTCTACAGAAAGGGAGTGAAGAAGGATGGTTCAAATCCCCTTCTGCTGTACGGCTACGGCGCATATGGGAGTTCGCAGTCGGCCGGATTTTCGGTCGTGAGGTTCAGCCTGCTGGATCGGGGCGTTGTCTACGCTCTGGCACATATCCGCGGAGGGGGAGAGCTTGGCGAGCAGTGGCACGATGATGGAAAGATGTTGAACAAGAAGAACACCTTTACGGATTTCATCGCGTGTGCGGAGCATCTCATCAAAGAAGACTTCACGTCGAAAGATCGGCTTGCGATTCAGGGTGGAAGTGCGGGCGGGCTTCTCATCGGCGCCGTGCTCAATATGAGGCCTGATCTTTTCAAGGTTGCCCACCTCGCCGTCCCTTTTGTCGACGTCATCAATACGATGTTGGATGAGTCGCTTCCGTTAACGGTCGGAGAGTTCCTCGAGTGGGGCAATCCGAAGAAGAAGGAAGAGTACGACTTCATGAAGAGCTATTGCCCGTATTCGAACATTGCGGCCGTCCCATATCCGGCGATGCTCATCACAACGTCGCTCAACGACAGCCAGGTGATGTACTGGGAGCCTGCGAAATACACCGCAAAGATGCGTGTTCGCCGCACGGATAGGAATCCATTGCTGTTGAAGACGAATATGGGTGCAGGGCATGGAGGCGCCTCGGGTCGGTACGACGCGTACAAAGAGCAAGCGTTCAACTACTCGTTTCTCCTGAGTCAACTTGGTATTGTGAAATAATCCTCAGTCGGTCCGTAGATTGAGTTCCTTACATCAAACTATCCAGAGGAGGAGTTATGCAACCTGTACAACCAACGCCGCAGCCAACGATGTCGAAACCGGCTCCGCCGCCGGTGCACTACGCTGGGTTCTGGAGGCGTTTCGTCGCGTTCCTCATCGATTCGACTATCCTCTGCGTGGTGGCCTTCTTCTTTCTGATTCCAGCCCTCGGATTTCTTGGACTCGGTATTGGCGCTGGAGCGTTGGCTGAGGATCCGGACGCAGCCGCGGGACTGATTGTTGCGGCTATCGCCGCCTATTTCTTCGCCATCGTCATTATCGCGATCGCCGGTTGGCTGTACTACGCCATCATGGAGTCGTCCGCGAAGCAGGGGACGCTGGGCAAGATGGCGCTGGGCATCGTGGTGACGGATATGGACGGTAAAAGGATTTCGTTTGGGAGGGCGACGGGGCGCTACTTCGGGAAGATCCTTTCCGGCATGATTCTCTACATCGGCTACATCATGGCAGGCTTTACGCAGAAGAAACAGGCTCTGCATGATATTCTTGCAAGCTGCCTGGTCGTGATGAGATAGGTTTCTTTCGTTGGGCTCCGACTCCTTGTGATTGCCTTCTGACCATCAGTCTTGTTCTCTTGGCCGAACTCTTCGAAAACAAATGGGCGACGCACGAATATTCATCCGGAGCTCCGAGCCTCGCGCCCTTCGCGTTCCATAAGCGACTCCGAGGCTACAAACCGACCCCTCTTGTTTCCCTGCCAGGATTGGCGGATCGATTCGGCGTCGAGAAGGTTTGGCTGAAAGATGAATCGGATCGCTTCGGCCTTCCGGCATTCAAGATCCTTGGAGCCTCCTGGGCAGTCGTTCGGGTCCTTCAGGCGCGATTCGGATTGGCGGATGAAGTTCACTCGGATATCGACCGCGTACGCGATCGTTTAGCAGAATCCCCGCCCATCAGGTTGGTTGCAGCGACGGCAGGCAATCACGGCCGCGCAGTGGCTTGGTTTGGACGACTCCTCGGAGTTGACGCGCGGATCTACGTCCCCAATGGGTCGGCAGCGGCTCGAGTGGAAGCCATCAAGTCCGAAGGGGCCGAAGTCATCGTTGAGGGGACGTATGAACGTGCAATCGCGCGTGCACAACGGGAGCTTGGTTCGAATGACCTCCTTATCCAAGACACGGCTTTGGAGGGATATGAAGAGATACCGGGATGGATCGTTGAGGGATACTCAACTCTCTTTTGGGAGATCGACGAGGCCCTTGCCGCGAGGAACGAAAAAGGACCGACGCTGGTGCTTGTTCAGATGGGGGTCGGTTCACTGGCTCACGCAACGGTGGCGCACTTCCGTCGCCCACAGTTAGATTCGAAGCCCGTCGTCGTAGGTGTCGAGCCGGACGAGGCGGCGTGCGTCCTTGCGTCCGTCAAAAGCGGACACCTTGCAGAACTTCCAGGCGAGCAGAGATCAATCATGGCCGGACTGAATTGCGGCAGAATGTCCGCCATCTCTCTCCCCATCCTGCAGAATGGGATGAATTGTTTTGTGACCATCAATGATCAACGAGCACGGGAGGCGATGCGACTTCTTGCCGATGAAGGAATCGTCTCCGGCGAGACCGGGGCTGCAGGACTGGGCGGACTTCTTGAACTGGTTTCCGGTATCGACCGGAATGAAATCCGCGAGAAGCTGGGTATCGATGGAGCGGCAAGAATTCTCCTTGTCTCCACCGAGGGACGAACGGACCCCGAATCTTACGAGAAGATCATTGGTGGACACAACCAGCAAAGACGCAAACTTGTTTAGATACTGGATCTACTTTGTCGCGCTGTCAGAATTACTTGGTTAAGTAAATATTTCTGGTTTGTACGATGAATCGACTTCTCATATCGGACAGACAAACTCGTAAATGGCATCGCGTAAAACTCGCGATCTCGGCACAAGACTTGCGGAATCATTCAACGATCGGAATCATACTTCTCTCCTGACCCCCNNGGAATCATACTTCTCTCCTGACAACTCAAACTCTCGATGGGTCAACAACAACTTCTCTTGGTCCTTCTCGGAATCATTTTGGTAGGGATCGCGATCGCCGTCGGCATCAGCGTTTTCGAAGCTCAGAGCGTTCGGTCGAACCTGGATGGGATGATTAACGACTTCAATCATATCGCTGCAAGCGCGTATCAGTTCCGCGGACGCCCGGTGGCGATGAACGGCGGCCAGGGGGACTATAGCAATTTCGCTATTCCTACGAATCTGTCCTCTTCTTCGAATGCAACTTATGTTATTCTTTCACAGTCGACTAACGAGATCGTCTTTCTCGGCGCGTCCGCTCAGGATCCATCCAACACCGTCGAAGTTAAAATCGACTCCGAGGGGAAACTCGGTAGTTGGACGTACACGGGTGGGTTTCAGTGAGATCTTCGTTTCGACCCGACGTTGCCCCGCCAATCCCGCTTCGGCGGGAAGTTGTTCCTGCAGAGTTTCCCCCTTGACCCTACGTTGAGCGTCGTGAAGTGCCCTCGGTTCAGTCCCTTCACCGGGAACGATGGAGTCGGCACTGGGCGATTCAAAAGAACGGGAATTCCGCATTCTGCGAGCTCAACTGGCGCCGGGATCTGGGTCACCCATCCAATCCTGTGATCGACCCAAGCGCTTACTCGTTCGCCTCACGTTTGCCCGAGACTTCAACCAATCTCCTGTCCAGCGTCGAACGAAAGACCGTCGCGCCGACCTTTGCCATTTCCCTCTTCCTTCTCTATATTGAGCGAGCAACAAGAGGCACGTATCGTTCTGACTGACGTCAACCAAGGAGAGCAAACATGCAAAACTTCAAAGAAAGCATCTACAACCTGATTGTCGAAACCTCCACGAATCTCCCCCCCGATGTGCGCCGGGCAGTCAAGCGCGCCATGGAGCGGGAACGATCCGGTTCACAGTCCGACCTTGCGCTGCAAACGATTGCTCTGAATATCGATATGGCCGTGACGAATTGCGGACCGATTTGCCAGGATACGGGAATGCCGACTTTCGAAATCAAGACGCCCGTCGGCGCGAACCAGATCGCGATGAAGAAGGAGATTCTCCAGGCAGTGGCCGAAGCAACGAAAGCCGGCAAACTCCGTCCGAACTCCGTCGATTCGTTGACGGGAAAGAACAGCGGCGATAACCTCGGCGCCGGGACACCAATTGTGCACTTCGAACAATGGGAGGAGAGCGAGATTGAGGTAAAGCTGATCTTGAAAGGGGGCGGATGTGAGAACAAGAACATTCAGTACTCCCTCCCGTGCGAACTCCCCAACCTCGGTCAAGCTGATCGGACGATGGACGGTATTCGGAAATGTCTGTTGCACGCCGTCTGGCAAGCTCAAGGGCAGGGATGCAGCATTGGTGCGATCGGAGTGGCGATTGGCGGCGACCGTACGTCCGGATATGCCAACGCAAAACAACAACTGTTCAGAACACTTGATGACGTCAATCCGAATCCGGAGCTTGCAAAGCTGGAGGAGTATGTGCTCGAGACCTCGAACAAGTTAGGCATTGGGACGATGGGGTTTGGCGGAAACGCGACTCTCATCGGCTGCAAGGTCGGGGCGTACAATCGGCTCCCTGCGAGTTTCTTCGTGACGGTTGCGTACGATTGCTGGGCGTTTCGCCGACTCGGAGTAGTTCTGGATACCTCCTCCGGTGCGATCAAGCGTTGGCTTTATAAAGATGATTCTCCGGTGATGAAGATGGCACAGCATGATGCGCTACCGCTGACCGGTCGGGAAGTGAAACTGACGACGCCCCTCTCCGAGGCACAAGTTCGAAGCCTGAAGGTCGGTGATGTAGTCCTCCTCGACGGAACGCTCCACATGGGGCGCGACGTCCTCCATCATCATCTCATTTCTCATGATTCTCCGGTGAACCTCGACGGTGCTGCGCTCTATCACTGCGGCCCCGTCGCGCTAAAAGGGACTGATGGCAGGTGGACAATGGGGGCCGCCGGTCCGACCACAAGCATACGCGAGGAGCCGTACCAAGCAGACGTAATCAAGAAGTTCGGCCTGCGCGCCGTTATCGGCAAGGGGGGGATGGGAGCCAAAACGCTGGCGGCGATGAAGGACTTTGGCGCCGTGTATCTGAACGCGATCGGCGGCGCCGCTCAGTACTATTCCAAATGCATTGAAGAAGTTGAAGGGGTCGATTTCCTCGAGTTCGGCGTCCCCGAAGCGATGTGGCACGTGCGGGTGAAGGACTTTCCCGCGATCGTTACGATGGATTCGCATGGGAACAGCCTGCACGCCGACGTCGAGAAAGCATCCGCTGCGGAATTGGCGAAATTCTCACAACCTGCTCTGGCATAGAGATCGCTTCGACGACACTCAATGGACTTGAATATCTCTGAGAGCATACGTAACTCAGGCGTTGTCGGATGTGGAGGTGCAGGATTCCCTGCACACGTCAAAGCAGCCTCCTCCGTCGAGTATGTGATCGCAAATGGCGCCGAATGCGAGCCGCTACTTCACAAGGATCTTGAATTGATGATCCATCAGCCGGAAGCGGTCGTCAAGGGGATGCAACAACTAATCAGCTCGACCGGCGCGAAGAAAGCACTCATCGGAGTGAAAAGAAAGTACGAGGAAAGACTTTCTGAACTTCGCAGGATCGCCGAACGCGCGGACATCGAATTGAAATGGCTTGGCGACTTCTATCCCACGGGCGACGAGTACGTCCTCGTCTATGAATCGACCAATCGACTTATCCCCCCCCATGGCATTCCCCTCGACGTTGGTGTGGTCGTCAACAACGTGGAAACACTCCGAAATCTCTCTCGTGCCTCGGAAGGCTTTCCCGTTACGACCAAATACGTGACCGTGGCAGGTGCGGTAAGGAATCCCTCGACGTTTGAGGTTCCCATCGGCATAAGTCTTGCCGAGGTGATCGCTGCTGCCGGTGGACCGTCTGTTACGGGGTGTGCGGTTTTCGTGGGCGGCCTGATGATGGGGAAGCTCGAAACCGATCTAAGTCTCCCTGTCACCAAGACTTGTGCAGGCCTCGTTGTTCTGCCGGCCGATCATCGACTCGTTCAGCGCAGCGGTCTCCAGGTTGAGGCGAAGCATCGCATCGGGAAATCGGCGTGCGATCAATGCAGCTACTGTACGGAGTTCTGCCCACGCTACCTTCTCGGATACGACGTGCAACCCCACAAAGTCATGCGGAGCCTCAGCTTCACAGCCACGGGCGAGGCCATTTGGAATCAATGGGCTGACCTCTGTTGCTCGTGCGGACTCTGCACGCTCTATGCATGCCCGGAGGAGTTGTACCCGAAAGAGGCGTGTGACAAGGCCAAGGCTGACTTGAAAGAAGCGGGAGTGCAATGGAAGGGAGAGGTGCAGACTTCTCCACACTCCATGTACGACGGCAGACACGTCCCGCTCAGGCAACTCGTCCGGAAGCTCGGCATCGCCGGGTACGACGTGGCCGCGCCGTTCCTCAAGCTGAAGTTCTCACCGAGGAAAGTGAGACTTCCGCTTCAACAGCACATCGGTGCGAAAGCTGTCCCAACCGTCAAGCCTGGGCAAGCTGTGAAGGCGGGCGAGCTGATCGGAGAGATCCCGGCGGGGAAACTCGGCGCCCGCGTTCACGCGAGCATGGACGGCGTGGTGACGGCAATAAACGGAGAGATCGTCATCGAACAGCTATAAAAGGTGAACGAATTATGAGAGAGATGAACTCCATTGGCCTGGTTGAGCTTTCAAGCATTGCGGCGGGATTTCAGGCGGGCGACGCGATGCTAAANNGTCGACATCTTGTTGTCTCGTAGCATTTGTTCGGGAAAGTACATCGTCATGGTTGGAGGAGATGTTGCGGCAGTCAGAGCGAGTGTAGATGCCGGGGCAGCGAGTGCGCGGGGCATGGTGATCGATACGTTTGTGATCCCAAATGTTCACAAGGATGTTTTCCCGGCAATCTCCGGCATCAACCGTGTCGAGATGTTGGAGGCGCTTGGCATTATTGAATCGTTCAGCGTGGCCTCGCTGATTGAGGCCGCGGATGCCGCGGTAAAGACGGCGCGTGTGCGACTCATCGAGATTCGCCTTGCAATGGCGCTCGGGGGCAAGGCGTTTGTAACACTGACAGGAGATGTGGCGGCGGTGCGGTCGGCCGTGGAGTCAGGGGCAGCGGTTTGTGCGGAGCGCGGTCTCCTCGTCAACAAAGTCGTCATTCCTAATCCGCGCCAAGAGTTGCTGAACGAACTGATTTGAGTACAAAGCCACGATTCACCCCGCCCGAATGACAAAGCGAGACGGCCCCAGCAAGTACGAGTTGATATGGGAAACAGTCCGACAGGTTCCGAGAGGAACTGTCGCGACCTACGGCGAAGTAGCTGAACAGAGCGGTTTTCCGGGACAACCTCGACTCGTCGGCTATGCACTTCATCATTTGCCTCGTGGGACAGACGTCCCTTGGCACCGTGTCATCAACGCCCAAGGGAAAATCTCGTTGCCAAGAGAGGATGGGACGTACGTCATACAGAAACAATTGCTGCAAGGAGAGGGAATCGTATTCGCACGAGAGAGGATCGATCTGAATCGCTTCGGCTGGCTCAGACGATCGAAGAAACAGTTCCATTCGCGTCGCCATCATCGGTGAGCAAAACAGTCTATCCCATCACTCCTGCCATTCGGTTTCTGCGGGAGAAGCACATTCAGTTCATTCCGCATCTCTATTTCTACGATGAACATGGAGGCACCAGAGCTTCCTCCATTGCACTCGGTGTTCCGGAACATAGAGTCATCAAGACACTCGTTTTGGAGACGGATGAACGGAAGCCGTTGCTGGTTCTGATGCACGGCGACTGTGAAGTCTCCACCAAACAGCTTGCTCGCATCCTCGGCGTCAAGCGTGTAGAGCCGTGCAGCGAAGCAAGCGCCCACCGCCACACCGGTTACTTGTTTGGAGGAACCAGTCCCATCGGCACACGCTCTACATTGCCTGTGTATGCCGAAAGAACGATATTCGACCTAACAACCATCTACATCAACGGAGGGAAGCGGGGCTTCTTGGTTGAGGTGGATCCTGCCGTGCTTAAAGCTGCGTTACCGGTCATTGACGTCGTAGTCGCTCTTACGCTCTGATTCGAGTACCGGATGCCCTTGCACCGAACGCAAATGCGTCGATCGCAGAGATGGTGAACAGGGTATACATTCAGGTGATGGGATGCGACACGACGATCCTTCCGGCTGCACCGGCCGGACAACTCGAGCTGGACCTGATAACACCGGCGGTGGCCTTCAATCTGTTGCATGAGATCGAGATTCTAGGCAATGCGATCAACGTTTTCGGGCGGCTTCGTATCATTTGGATCACCGCCAACTGGTGTGTGGGTTTACGGGTCATCAGAAGGTCGTCTCAGACTCCGACAGCCGTCTGGGGCCGTCCAAAAAGTACTGATGGCAGGAGTAATTCACTCAAATTGGCGGATTGTCGGAGGGGTGCGTAGCAGGATAGCTGAATCCGCGAAGATGCTTCCCTGCCCGACTTGTATATGAGTCGATACAGCTTTCAGTAGAAGTCTAAGGAAGGTGCCAATGAAACTCTTACTCTATCGTCATCTCTGGGGGATTACAGAAGCATGGGAGAAAGCATTCCCAAAGATCAAAGCGGGCGGCTACCACGGGATCGAGTCTGTTCTCCCCGCCTCGTTTGACCGTGATCGATTCAAGGGCCTCCTCCGCGAGTTCGGCTTCGATTATATCGCACAGGTTCTTACCGCGGGTACGTCTTTGCACGAACACCTTTCCTCATTTGAGCAGCAGCTTGAAGAAGTTCGGTCATTTCGCCCCGTCATCATCAACTGCCATAGTGGGAGCGACTCTTTTTCGGAGAAAGAAGCTGGCGAGTTTTTCGAACGAGCGCTTAAGATTGAGGCGTCGGTGGGGATACCAGTGGCTCACGAGACACACCGTGGGCGCATCTTCTACAATCCGTGGACGACGAGCAGCATACTGAAACGGTTCCCGGAGTTGAGGATCTGTTGCGACTTTAGTCACTGGGTCTGTGTGTGCGAACGATTGCTGGAGGATCAAATCGACATCATTAAACAGGCNNGGCTATGAGGAAGGCCCTCAAGTCCCTGACCCCCGCGCCCCCGAGTACCAACGACATCTCGAGGCCCACGAAGCCTGGTGGCGGATCGTCTGGGCAACGCAACACGCTCGTGGATTTCAACAGTCGACGCTGACGCCTGAATTCGGGCCGCCCGACTACCTGCACACGATACCTTACACCTGCGCCCCCGTTGCGAATGTCTCGGAGGTTTGCGACTGGCAGGCAAAGCGGCAGACGGCAAACTTTGAGCATCTCTTCAAGCCTGCTTAACTATTCTCCAAGAAATCCGTATCTTGTGCNNAACTCCAATCTCTCATCGAAATCCGTGGATCCCTGATGATCGAACGCACGACACGTCGTGTTCGAGACTTCTACAATTTGTTCACAAGCGGGCTGACTGTTCAAGAAATCGAGCGGCTCGTGAACGTTGAGACACGCGACACGTACGCTTACTATCTTCGTCACGTCAAACCTGAGAAGCAGCAGCAAGGCAGTATCAAACGGTTCGTCTTGCTGTGCTGGAACCTCTTTCTGGCGTTTCTCCTGAAGCTTACTCCGGCCAGAAGACTCTTCTATGCGGTGGCGANNGGTGAGCTTGCGTACGCTCTTTATTCCTTTCTTATAATGAATTTTCTTCTCGCTCTCGAAGTAGCCGATAAGCTCATCACGAAGGACGAGCTTGGCCTGGCAAGAGAAATCCAGCTCGGCCTGCTCCCCAACCATCTCAGCCCGCCCGCCGGCTATGACGTCGCTGCGTACAGTGAGGTCGCGAGCAATGTCGGCGGAGACTACTACGACTTGATTCCGCTTGCCGATGGCAGCACGCTCCTCGTCATCGGGGATGTCTCGGGAAAGGGAATCTCGGCGGCACTGTACATGGTCAAGGTGCAGACGGCCCTGCAACTCCTGGCAAAGGACTCGACCGATCCCCGAGAATTATTGGTACGACTCAATCGACACCTGTATGGTCAACTGAAGAAGAACTACTTTCTCACGATTTCGCTGTTGCAGGTGTTCCCCCATGGAGGGATGCGGTTGTGCAGGGCGGGACATACGCCGGCTCTTTTCTGTGCCGGCAATACCCGTCTTTGCACTCCGCTGCAACCAGGCGGAGCCGCGCTAGGCCTCACCCCTTCCGGCGCCGACAATTTGGACGCCAATTTGGGATGGAAGACGGCATCAAAGGAGAACGGCAATCAACTCTATGAGCAGTTGATTGAAACGTACTCCTCCGTGCTGCAGGAAGGGGATATCGTGTTCCTCTACACGGATGGAGTTGTCGAAACGGTCGATGGAGCGGGTCAGGAGTTCGGAGAGCAGAGACTCAAAGATCTGATCTCGGGAAACGCCTGCGCTTCTGGGGAAACCATCAGGTCCATACTTATCCAAGAGCTGACNNGTTGTTTCAACGATCGGACACCCCTCGATTCGAAGTCCCCAACACTACCGGGATGTCCTGGTTCAAGGGGAATACTCACACTCACACCACGATGAGTGATGGAGATTCTCCGCCCGAAGAAGTTGTTCGATGGTACAAGGACCACGGCTACCGATTCCTGGTTCTCTCGGATCACAACGTCTTCACGGATCCGAAGGCTCTTCCTGCGTCGTTCACGGACTCAACCTTCCTCCTCATTCCGGGGGAAGAGGTGACCTCGAGCTTCGAAAAGAAACCGGTCCACGTGAACGGTCTCAACATCCCAGGGGTTATCAATCCGCAAATCGATTCGACACTCCTCGGGACGATTCAAAGGAACGTCGATGCGATCCGCAAGGTAAACGGCGCCCCTCACATCAATCACCCCAACTTCGGATGGGCGATCGACCAGGCAACGCTCCTGAAAGTGAAGAACAACAATCTCCTGGAGATCTTCAATGGTCACCCCCTCGTCCATAATCACGGTGGAGGAGGAAAACCGGGCCTCGAGGAAGTGTGGGATTTCCTTCTGTCGTCGGGGAGCCGGATGTTTGGGATCGCGGTCGACGATGCGCATCATTTCAAAGGCGAGTTTGGCCCGACACGTGCGAATCCGGGCAAGGGATGGATAGTTGCTCGGGCGCACGCGCTCGACGCTCGGGAGATCATTGACAATCTTGAGGTGGGCCTCTTTTATGCAAGCACGGGAGTCGAGCTTGAGGATGTGAAGGTCGAACCGACGAAGATGGAGATTCACATCAGACAGAAATCGAATTTCAGGTATCGGACAGAGTTCATTGGTTCGGGAGGGAAAGTACTATCCCTCTCCGTTGAGAATCCTGCCACGTTCGAATTGAAAGACGAAAGGAGCTATGTGCGGGCGAAGGTTGTCGATTCAGGCGGGGCCGTCGCCTGGGTGCAACCTGTCTTTATTAAGCAATGATGCCCTCCTCGTCTGCTGTGCCAGGAGCAGAGTGTAGGATCTCACCGACATGCCCATGGAAAACAAAAGGCGAGAGCTACGCCTCGCCTTTGAGTCATACATGGACTTGTGGTGATCGATCAGTGAAACGAATGCCCACCTCGTACGCGACCGGCATTCATCGCGTGTACGATCTTCAGTTGCTTCGATCGCTCCTTCTTTGCTTTGTCCCGCTTTTCGAACAGGCCAAGTTTCTTGAGGAGTTGCTTCTGCCGGCCGTCGTCGGACTTCAAAGGAAGATGTGTCTGCTTCATACATTCCTCCCGTGTAGTAGTGGTTGAATTGAGTGCGGGGAGACTTCACAACGATGGTACGTAGCTGCGGGGTGAGAGTCAAGGGCGTGACGGAGAAATACTTATTGCTCTCAGGCATCGATTTTCGTATATTTGTTGCGTGATTTTTGGCAAGGTGGCGAGGCTCCTCAAGCGGTTATGATTGAATGAAGGTGAAGGAGGGCTGATAGGTATTCCTCCGATTCTATCGCCCGCCTGGCGGTCCCCTCGACCGATGTCGGTCGCCAAGAGCAGATCCGACAGCCGCAATCCGAATGCTGGCGTAGCTCAGCGGTAGAGCAGCGGTTTCGTAAACCGNNAACCGCAGGTCGTCGGTTCAAATCAAAGCTATCCCTTCAGATTTCACACTTTTGCTTTCCTCTCTTCTCCTCTTGGCACTAAATTGGGCACTCTCGCCTCCCAAAAACGGAGGTGGGCATGTTCCTCTCAAAGCACTCCAACGGTATCTACTACCTGTTTTTCCGGGATGAGTTAGGGAAACGCCGCAAGGTTTCCACCGGCTGCAGGCTCAAATCAGATGCTTTCAAGTTTCTACAGAGCTTCAAGGTGAGCGAACAAGAGCGGAAGTTGAAACTGCAACGTGTTTCCCTTGGTGCTTTCGCTCAGGATTTCCTCGCTTATTCTCAAT
>DMMN01000235.1 GCA_003453835.1 Bacteroidota bacterium
GGGGAACCGATTGGAGGCTTCCGTCCCCGTCCATGGTCATCGGACCGTTCGCTTGTCGCGGAAACATCCCAATACGACCATCCATACGATAATGCTCGCCGAAGTAGTCTCCGGGAAAGAGTTCCAGATTGAATCCAACTTTGTTTGCCCACCCTTCGGGCAAGGGCTTTTCGAGATCGACGGTGAGTCGAATGCTCTTGCCGACGGCCAGAGTCTTGATGGAGTATTTGAATGTCAGATCAGGATACACGATTGGGTTGAATCCTTTTCGATTCTTGCTTGAATCCGGATACCAGAGCTCGACGGCGATCGTTCCGCGATTCTTATCGACCTGCCGCTTCCCGACCGCCGGCACCGGAGACCATTGTCCCGGCGTCGGTTCCAGACGCACATCGCCGTTCGCGGCCAGCCTCCGACCGCACTGGACAATGGTCAATCCGCCCTGATGACCCTCGGGATAGAAATCGTCAAACATCATGATGTTCAGTCCGGGGGCTTCATAGTATCCTTGGTCGTTGATCCGTAGACTTGTTCCCTGTTGTTTTGCCTGGCTGAACGCGACAGTGGAGGGACTTAAGAACAGAAATGGGAGTACGAGAGAACAGATCGGCTTGATCATGAAACACCTTTGAGACACTTGATGGGAAATGGTGATCACTCAACCACAAACGTGACGCAGCGAACGCCGCGAGGTAGGCCGGCCGGGAGCGTTGCCTGCGTTCTCTCTTCAACGCCGCTCAGCGCGTCGATGAGGGATGATCTATTGAGCGTCTCGGAAGTTCCTATTGCCCGCGTTTGAGATCCTCGTGCGTCAGGATCCGGGGATAGAGATACAGGTCCTTCATCTGCTGCGGAGTGTTGTGGGTGTTGACAAAATCTCCCCACACCATGAACCACGTCCAGAGAGGCTGGCGGTCCAAAACTTCCGGCGAGGGCACTTCTCCGACCTCGCCCAAGGCAATGACTTTCCCCTGGCCAAGTTCTGCCAGTTCATCGTGATGACTCTGCCGGTAGTCATTGTGGTAGACATCCGCAGCCAGGACGTCGACGCGATCGAGGCCCGGGAAGTAATCCTCGTATGCATAGGCTTCGTCGTCGATAAGCTGGCGGGGGGTGTTCGTATTCCAGACCCAGATGAGATTGTTAAGCTTGTGGTGCTCGACGAATCGATCGAACATCATCTGATACAACTTCGCAGATCCGTTCTCCCCCTTTCTATTCCCCCACCAGAACCAGACCCCGTTCAGCTCGTGATACGGCCTCCAGAGAACGGGAACGCCCAAGACTTGCAGCTCCTTCAGATAGGCTGCAACGGCATCCACCTGATTCAGCCAACGGGAGTGGAGTTCCGTTCCCGGCGTAATGAGTTCCTTCCATTCTGCATCGGTCAGCTTGGCCTGGATGCTTTCCTTCCATCCGAACGGCGGGTCATCCTTCGGCCTTCCGGCGTGCCACATCAGCGTGATGATGAAACCCTCCGCGTGTTTCCTCCGGACTTCTCGAACGATCGTCTCCGCCTCCTCCTTCCGGTAATAGTGAATGAAGTCGCATCCCCAGATTGCCGGAAGTTTTCCCGTGAGCTCTTTTACGCGATTCGGGTACGTATCGATCCTTCCAACGTAGTTGTGATGGCCGGCGATGATCCGCTTTCCGTTGATCGAAAAGAGATACTCCAACAGCTTTCTCGCCTCAGGCGTTGCGTTCTTGTTTACCGGTTCGAAGCTCTTGACCACAGCGGTTCTTGTCCGGCTCTTGAGCCTGTTGATGCAATTGATGAGTGATCGCGAAGTATGATAGGTGGCTTTCCAGATGCTCCCCTTTGCAGAGAGTTTGTTGCCTGGAACAACATCGACGCCGCCCCAGTACCATCCACCATGCTCGGCGTCGATGAGATACTTCTTGCAGTACTCCCATTGGGTGCGGAACTTGTCGAAGTACCCTAATTCATCTTCCGGGAACAACTCCGACATCATCAGAAAGGAGTTGACAGCCTCAATCTGCGCCCACCATTCTTTCGTGTTCCTTACGATCGTGGCCTGTTGTTGTCCGTCGAAATAATACCCTCCATCGAAGAGGCCGCCGCGCCCGGCATCCCAGCCATTCCTTAAGGCGTGATCGACCATTCTCTTTGCCACCCGAAGCGTCGTCGTATCGTTCTTCAATCCCAATGTTTCCGACGCCTCCAGCAGAAGGTACGCGGTCTCAACGTCGTGGCCAAAAGAGACATGGTCGAATTCATAGTTCCTTTCTCTTACAGCGGCACTGGAGTCCCGGTACGAAACGGGCGTCCAATCGCGTGTGAAGAACAACACCATGTGCCCCTTCTCTGTCGTGATGGTGTCCCGGATTATTTGCAGAAGCGAGTGGAGACGATCTCTCAGTTTCTGATCCGGCCACACCTTGTAGAGCTCGGAGTAACATTCGAGAAGGTGAATCATCGAGTTTTGATCCTTCGGGGGCGCACCTTTGTATCCGTCGGGAAGCGGAGTTCCGTCTCGCGCCATGAACTGGAAATAGCCGCCGTACTGGGAATCATAGCTATGTTCCTCGAGCCAATGGAAGGCCTCCCGAGCCAATCGGAGCGCAGCGCTATCACCCGATGCCCGGTAGTAGGCCGCGAGTCCATAGATGGCGAAGGCAATCCCGTAGCCCCGCTTGATGATCCGCCCCTCTTCGGTGATAGGTTCCCCGCTTTGATCGACCAGATCAAAGAATCCTCCGAACTGCTTATCCCACATCTTATCCTGAAGGAACCTGAATCCATGCTCGGCCACCTTGCGAAGCGTATTGTCCTTCTGATAGAACATGGCGGCGTTCGCCGTCGACCAGACATGGCGAGCCTGGGTAACGACAAACTTGTTCTGCTTCCCCTCCAGCTTCCATTCGTAGTTGATATCGCTATAGAAGCCACCGTAGAGGGTATCGAGAGAGAGCGGGTACCAGAGCCTGAACTCATCATCGAGCGTTTGTCTCATCTCGCGTGAGATTCTTTTCATTTCCATCTTCAGATCAACTGACGGGATTTCCATGTTTACGCTTTCCTTCGTAGAACAAGAAGAGAGAAGAAACAGAAAGATTATCGGAACGAACCTCATTTCGCCTCTTCTTCCATGGGTTTTCATCTGCATCTCCCTCATTCTCCGCTATTTGATCGTCCTGTCCGAGGGCATCTTCAACTTCTCATACAACTGCTTCCGGGCGCTCTTGTCTTTCTGCAAGATCTCACGGGCATAGTTGGCAACTTGCTCCACGTGCTCACGAGGAACAACGATGACTCCATCCGCGTCGGCAACCACGACATCCCCCGGGCAGACCAACACACCCCCGATGGAAACAGGCCGATTCACCGATTCCAGCTCGTTTCTCCCCGGTCGTATCCCGCGTCCTTTCTTGCGCAAGTAGAGAGGGATCTTCTCAATCGCAATCTCATCCGTATCTCTTGATGAAGCATCGGTGACCACGCCAACCGCACCGAGGCTCTTCCAATAAAGAATGTTGAAAGAACCTATTGTGCCAACGTCTTTTTCTTCAACATCATCCAAGACTACGACGGTACCAGGTCTGATCAGCTTGGTGAAAGCCTCATGGGAGTATGAGTTATAGAAATGACCTTCCCAATCTTGGAACTTCTGTCCGGACCCGGGCCTGTCCGGTCTCTGCGTTGGAACGTATCGTGCCGTAACGGCTATCCCCCTCAACTGATGCGACAAATCTTTTGGATCAAGCCAATCCGCATGGATTGCAGGATCAACGAGACCTGCGCGCGGCAATCCCACCATATCCATGCCATCGGAGACATCGGCAACGCGCAATCCGTCAAAGAGTTTCAAAATCCGGGCGTCTTCCTGGATTGAATATACTCTCGTTTCGATGAAATTGAATCCCTTCTTCAATTCATCTTGCGTCCTCTCCTGAGAGATCGCGTTGAGCGGAAGACAAGCGAGAATCCAGAGAACGGATCTTGCGGCTTTCTTCATAATGGTCTCCATCTGAAAGGCGGACGAATGGACTTTCGCCGATTGCCGGCGGCTCTCCTTCTGACGACATAACAAAACAGGGTGGCCGGCAAGAAGATGTCTTACCCACTGGCCGCCCTGTTTTGAATGACCGTATCGTTCTAACCGTTGATTACTTGATGAGCAGCATCTTCTTCTGCGATCTGAAATCACCGGCTTCGATGCTGTAGAAATAGACACCAGTCGACAGCCTGCTGGCATCGAACAACACGAAATGCGCTCCGGCACTCAGATGGCTATCGATGATCGTCTCCACTTTTTGACCCAACACGTTATACACCACCAGCTTCACGTCGGAAGCGTTCCCCAAGGCAAAGTTGATTGTCGTCGTCGGGTTGAAGGGATTCGGGTAGTTCTGTTCCAGGGCGAATCCTCGCGGCAGGTCGCCATCGTCCACTGAAGTCGCACCCGTCTCCTTGATGAGTTGAATGTAGTCTACGACGATTTGGCTTCCCGTTAGAGCAATCGAGCGAGACCCACTGGTCAAGTTGAATCCGTCCGACAGAACATTCATGCCGGACGAATCAGCCTTCCCCCCCAGTCCCAGGCTGGAGATCACGGTCGCGCCATCTACCTTGATCTGTGCCGTTTGCTGGCTGCCGGGGTTTTGATAGAACACATTGACCCGATAGCGTCCGGTGGAGGGGATAGTCACATTCCACGTGATGGTACCGTTTGTTCCGAGTGCAACCGACTTGAAACCGTTCGGAGTCCACTTCGCCCCTTCCCCGACCGGCCTTACGATTTCGTACTTCGTCACGTCCGGTGCCCTCAGCGATTTCACGATGGTCGTTGTCCCCGGAGTCAGGAGATTAACACCGGCGAAGTTTTGCCATCCCCAAGAAGACGCGATCTTGATTGTGTTGGATCCCTGCTTAAACGTCAGCGCGCCGGCCTCTTTCAGATCCGCCTGTTTCCACGTCACCCAGGTCCAGGCATTGATCGGCATGCCTGAGGTGATGCCGGAAGCGTTATCGTAGATCAATTCTCCCCAACCGTGGGCGGCATCATGGATCGCCACACCGTTGATCGTCGTGTGTTGTCCTCTCATGTTGTTGTTACGCATGTGGGTCCAGATGCTCAGGTCGAGTTGTCCCGCCGCCGCGAGATCGAATGTCCACTCCAGGAATCCCCCGCCGTCCATTTGGAAATAGGAAAATCCCTGAAACGTTCTGACTGCTGCAGTACCGGAGACGGTGCCTGCCTCCGCCTCCGCGGTGGCAACGACATCAAGCTTGATTCTTGCGCCGGCAATTGCCTCGATGTCCGCGATGTTCTTCGCTTTATCCGCTTCCCACTGCGCCTTCTGTGCGGGGAACCAGTTCAGGTCGCCAAGAGCGAGACCATCGCTACCGGCCGTTCTGATAGCAGTATTCGTGTAGGCGAAATTCTCCGGAAGCGGCCAGGCGACATCTGTCGGGTACTGCGTGGGCATGTAGAAGTACCTGCGAGCGGGCGTCACCCCCGCGCGAAGATCTCTGATGTTCTGAATCATCGAGTCGATGATGCCGGCAATGGAAGAATATGTCGGTATTCCCGGTTCGGCCGTCAACCACAACGTGTCTTTGATCTTCATGGCACTATATTTCTGCAAGAAGTCCTGTGTCGTAACGGGATTGACATAGTACTGCGCCCGGACGGTATCCTTGTAGAACGCCGCAAACTTCGGATCACGCCAGCTCGCCATGTTGGTGAAGACGACTCGGCGACCTAGTTCGGGACCATATTGTGACGGCAACGCTCCGATGCTGAACAAGCCCGAGGTCGTCGCCCTCGCATCCCGATTCGGATTGGAGAAATCGACGAAGCCCTCACCGTGCCAGAAGCCGTTGATGATCAGGCAGTTTGCAAAGTAGGCCTCGCGGAACCAGTTGCCCGTATTCACGGAGCGACCGACGTTCACAAGCGTGTTGTGATTGAACCGGATGTAGTTTGCCGCGCCACCCTCGAGTTGAAACGCGGTCATGCCAACATTGAAAAACGTGCAGTTCTCGACGATGACCGTATCCTGGTCGGCCCAGATCGAGATGCCCCGACCTTCCCACTGTTGCGTGCTCGGTTGGCCAATGAGGTTACGGAACTTGCAGTTCGTATAGAAGATGTCGTTGTTCTTGCCGGTGTATGCGATGAGCGCGAAGTTCGTCTGTTCCAGGACGCAGTTGTCGATCGTAAACCGCGCGTTACTCGCATCCATTTGGATAGGTTGATAGTATGTCTGCACACCGTTGTAATCACGGCCGGTCAGCCAGAGGTTCTTCAGCAGAACGCTGTTCTGACCGGTGATGAGCCTCCCGTCGGCCGTGCCGTCAGGTCGAGGATGCATCTGGACGACGGCGGGATTCTCGAGTGCTGTCGGACCGGGCGTCTCACCGACAATGCGCAGCGTATATCCGCTATTCTCAATACGCTCCGTATTCCAGTAGAATCCACCCTTTTTCAGCTTGTACACGCGGTTCGCACTTTTCCTGGTGCCGCCGGCAATGGTGTCTCCCTTGACGGCATTGTAGAGTGCATTGAGCTTCACGGAGCCATCCGGGTTCGCCCATTCAATCGTGAGCGTGTCGCCCGTCTGTGCCCTCGCCTCCTGGGTCGGCCGGAAGAAGAATCCGACAATGAGAGCCAGGAGAATGATGCAGTAGTTAGGCTTCATAGCAGTCCTCCAACGATTAGTGAGTGGCTAGATGTTGTTGATTAGAGATCATGATTGCTGCGGAAAGTCGATAAGGCTCCCCTCAGTACATTCCCTCGACGACGCCGTTCCTTAGCCCCCGTCCGGGCGGCAGTTGCTTTCTTCACATGCATCTCTAGAACCTATAACGTACTCCGACATCCGTTGCAAAGCCGTAGTATTCGATGTACGCCGGGTGGGTCAACGTATGACCGCGGAAGTTTTCGTCCCGTCTGTTGTTCAGGTTTGTCAGGTTGACGAAGATCTGTGCTCCCCAACCGAGCGTCTGCTGGAGTGTGAGATCCCAACGCGCATAGGCACCCGAAAAGTTATCGAGGATCGGCTCCAGACTGATGAAGGTTGTCTTGTCCGTCTGATAGAGATAGGATAAGCGGGCCGAGAAACCCTTGTAGTCATAACCGAGCGTGATGTTGGCGATATGAGCGGGCTGATCCGGCATACGCGCCGTCCTCGAACTGTCTACAAGAAGTTTTGTGAAACGAAGCGGACGCGTGTTCGGGATGGGCGGACCATTGATCACAAAGAACAACTCCTTCTCGATCTCAGAGAAGATCCTGGTGTAGTTCACATTCAACACAAGACCTTGGAAGATCGAAGGCAAGAACCAAAAGTTCGTCTGCCAGTCGACCTCGAAGCCTCGGTACGTGGCCGGGGAGGGATTGTTGGTGTACGTGTCAATCTGCGGACTCGCATTCTGAAGCCAGTTTCCCGGAATATTGAGACCATCAGGGAGCGTTATACCCGGTTGGTAGAAGATCGTGCTCTGCATGATCAGATCGTCGATGGTCTTGTGGAAGCCGGCCACGGAAAACAGGCCGACGTAGTTCGCATAGACCGAGACGGCAGCATCGTAGTTCGTGGACCGGGCCGGCTTCAGGAGGGCGTTCGCGGCACGGATGTAGGATTGGTACACGTTGATTGACGTGATCGGAGCGTATTGAATGAAATCCGGTCGCGTCAACGTCACCGTCCGCGCCAATCGGATTTTCAGCCAGTCGGCCGGCTGAACGGTGAGGTGAACCATGGGGAGCCAGAATTCATTCTCGCGAACGTTCTCGAGCTCGGCGAGGTCTACCGGCTCTCCCTGGATGTTGTTCAGTGTAACCTCTCTGTACCGCTGCCCGTGGTACTTGGAGTAGTCCTTTTCCCAACGGATGCCGGGAAGGAGCGTGAGGTATTCTCCCAGATTGAATTCTGCCATGAAGTAACCTGCTTGATAACGCTCGATTCCGTCGTAGTCGCGTCCCCGCGAGCCGATCGCATACCTCAGCCACTCGGCGGTCCCATTCAAAGCATCCGTCAGCTTGTTCATCGTCGCCGACTCAACTACGTAGCCGAGCGGATAATCGCCGTTCAGGAAATCGGAGCGTGTGTAATTACTGCTGAAGCGCCAAATCGGGAGAAGACCGTATTTTCTTGCCGTCGTCGAGTCTGTCGAGAAGTTGAACTCATCGGGAAATTGTTGGCTCAGGCGTTTGAGCATGATCGTCAGGGGCTGGTTCAAACCCGTGCTGCTGCCGTACTGGAGCCCGTTTCGACCGTACTGATTCTCGTCGTTCGATCGGTCGAGCCATCTGAACTTCCCGCCCATCTTCAGATGACCGCTCACGAAATCGCCCAGATGAAACGGCATCTGAACGTTGAACTGAATAGAGGTCTGGTTTTCGTCACGTGTCGTATCATAGATGTACATCTCCGCTAATCCGGTGATGTTCGTATCCACGGTGGCATGCTGCGGGACCTCGTTCGCCATCGTCTCGTTCGTGACGCCGCTGAAGGCGGCATTCTCCTGAACAAATGTCCACGTGCGATCTTCGGGATTGTTCGAACGTGAGGCCGTCTTCGCGAAGCTGACATCGTATCGAATCCAATCAAAATCCTGCTTGGCGCCCAGCGCCCCCGTGAAAAGGGACGTCGTTCCGCTTCGATCTTCCAGGTCGTAGTAGTGCCGGTTTGCATTGACGTTCATCCGGTTAATGCGGTACAAGCCGTCCCACTGAAGCCGGTTGTAGAAAGAATTCGTCGTCACCTTTCCGTAGGGAATGCGGTAGTCGAGCAGGATGCTCGCACCGGTTCGGCCTCGTTTCACTTTCTCCTCCCTCAGGCTGATGTCTTGCACGGCGATGCCCGTAACGCCACCAACCTGAATCTCCCGATAGCCGCCGGAGAATTTGTCGGCGCTGCGGTCATAATGATCGAGGTTCAGGGTGCCGATGATTCCGAGGTCACCGTCAATAAACCGGCTGCTTGCACTCGCACTAAGATTATAGTTGCCATAGTATTTTTGGAGCTGATTGTACCCTCCCTGCATCGATGCGGTGGCCTGTAGCTCGTCGGGGGCCTCCTTCAACCTCAAATCGACCGTGCCACCGAGCGCATCGGCATCCATGTCCGGCGTGTTTGCCTTCTTCACCTCTATGCCATCAAGCATGTTGGAGGAGATCAGCGAGAGGTCCACGCTTCGATCATCTCCGCCGGTCGCCGGAACAATGACACCATTGACGGTGACGGTGTTGTACTTCGGTGAGAGACCGCGTATGGCCACTTTCGTGGCCTCCCCGCCCCAGCGCTGGATGGAGACTCCGGGGAGACGCCCGATCGACTCGGCCGCGTTCACGTCCGGCAACTCTTTGATGCGAGCCTCGGAAACGATATTCGTGATGGTGTTTGAGGCAAGCTGCTGGTTGATGGCGGACATCTGGCCCTGAGCCTGGGCCGTTACCACGACCGTCTCGCCGGTGATGGCCTGCGGCACCAGACGAAATTCCTGTTCAAGGGTGACGCCCTCGGCCACTGTTACTTCGAGGGCAACGGCAACATAACCGATGTACGATACTCTCAGCGTCTGCTTGCCCGCAGGGACGTTCCGCAGAGTGAACCTTCCCATCAGATCGGTCGCAGCCCCGATCCCGGTGTTCTGAATGAGAACATTCGCTCCGATGAGAGGTTCTCCCGTCTCCCTGTCAAAGATCCGCCCCCTGATGGAACCGGATCCCTGGGCATACAACGAATGGAGCGTCAAGAACAACATCAACAGAAAGCCACAACTGAGTTTACCGCGAACAGAGTGAATCCCAATGGTCATGTTACCTCCTCCCGGTCTCGGCTATTCCGCTTGCCGGTTCTCCTTGGATGTAAACGTGATCTCGATCCTGCTCACCTGTACTCCATCGTTCAGCAGGATCTTGACGTATTCTCCGTCCCTCGGAAGTTGTTCCGAGGTGAAAGTGACGGCGTCGAAGAATCCGTAGTCGTTCTTTACCATCGAAAACGTTGTCGCATGCAGCTTCAACTCACTGAATGAACTTGGATTGCCTGCGATCCCGACCTGCACGCTGCTCCCATCCTTCACCCGAAACGCATCGACCCTGACAGCCCGCGCGATGCCCGCAATCTTGTAGACAACGTAGCTCCCTTCTTTTCCCGTCAATCTGCTTCTGTCTTCTTTTGCTTTTCGAATGTCCTGGTACGTCAGCAGGGACAACTCACCATCCTTCTGAAAGACCTTGTCGAATGACTCCATCTCGTCGATGAGCTTCTTGGTCATGACCTCGACCGGACCGACGACATCAGAATAATCGGAAGCGCCCGATTCGTTTCTCGCCTTGATTCTGTAGAAGTGGGTCTTGCCGAACTCCGCGCTTTCATCGCAGAACGAAGGCCGGTATTGAAATCTGCTCTCGTCGACATCCTCCGCAATGATCTTCCACGCTGTTGAGTCTTTCTCCCTTCGCTCGACGATGTATGACCGGGCTCCGACCGCACCTTGCCAGGAGATCGAGGAAACGTCGCTGATCGTCAGCAACTTCGGTCTCTCCGGCAGGGGAAGGCGGGGAAGCGTGACTCCATCGATTTCGTACGCCTTCTCTCGAATGATGCTCAGCACCATTCGCTCGTCGTAGAACTCGCCATTCGGAAATCCCGGCCATCGATACGCCGCCACGTTGTTGTACTCATGGTGATGATAGAATCCCCCTTCTCTATTTCGATAGCGCAGACTCCACAACATCCCCCCGGCAAGACCCTGGTGGATGATGGTATCAGTGATCGCGCGAATGTCCTGGGTGGGAATAATGCCGTACTCCCCGATGACATACGGTTTCTTGCCCCGCGCAAACGACTGGTTGCTCACGATATGCTGCAGCGACACGCTTGCATCGCCGTAGTGATGAGTGGAAAGGATATCGATATTGGGATCCTCCATCGCGTCCTGCGAAAGCTCTTTGGCATGGATCCCCTCGATGAGCAGATGATTCGCATCCAGGCTTTTGACGTACGCTGCGATTTCTCTGGTCCATGAGAACGGCGGCTCCAGCTCGTTTCCTGTCTCCCACGCCATGATCGCTTTGTCGTCTTTGTACGTGATCCCCGTAAAGGTATTCTTCCTATTGATCAGGAAACGGATGGTCTGCTTCATGTCGGCAATCAACTCCGGATCGGTCCAAAACGCATCCTTTTCCTTCCCTCTGAATGCGGCGTACTCGGCGGGGCCGCCCCACCACTTCCAGTTGTCGACGAACGGAATGATGAGCCGGATGCCCACCTCATTGGCAATCCGCACGACGTTGTCGAGAGCTCTGAAAGCGTCCTCGTTGAATTCCCCCGGACCTTCCACGTGACGGATGATTCCCGGCGCATCGTCTTGCCTCCGCACCGAAAGCACATACATGCGTGCGACTTTTCCACCAAGCTGTTTGATGGCTGTGAGCGCGTCCCGAATCTCGAATTCATCCGGAAGCCGCCAGGGATTCGTTCCGTCGAACGGAAGGTAGTCCTCCAAGTAGTGAAGATTCGGAATGTTGAACGATATGAAACGGAACTGACGGTCGCCTTCCATCAGCTTGTCGCCGCTTCGCGTCACAAAGTCTTTGAACTGCGCGCTCAGTTCTCCGAAGGGGAAAGAGGAGATCATAACGAATAGAAGCACTGTGCGTATGCTGCGATGCATAGGCAAGTCAGACAAGATCGCGTGTGGGCTATCTGCAGGTTTGATGGCGCGAGGTCGCGTTGGTGGAACAGGTCTCAATCCTGATGCCAGCGCTTGAAAGGGATTTCATGGTTTGGCCGTCGGAAAAGCGCCGAAAACACGTCGATGCAGCTTACTGTGTGAAGCAGAAGTCTGCCGTTCAGTATCAATATAATAACGCTTAATCAAAATGATAAAATCGACCGCAGTGATCGGGAGAATGTCCCCTGCCTGCATCAATACTTCATAGTACGTTTTTTGCTGAGGGGGAGCATGACCATCGCGGCGTCGGAGAGATATGATTTTCTTTGCACCAAATTCACCCGGGCTTTCCGCAACCTTCGATTACCATCTGAACGAAAATCTCCTTTGCAAGTGGTACCCGCTGGTCATCGACGAGAAGTGTGGCGGGTACTTCACGAACATTACACACGACTGGCATCTCGCGCCCGAACAGGAAAAAATGATCGTGAGTCAGGCTCGCCATTTGTGGACGACATCCAAGGCGGCAGAGTTTACTCCGGATGGTTCCCAGTACGAAATGTTCGCGCGACATGGCCTGCGGTTCCTCAGAGACTTCATGTGGGACGAGAGGTTTGGCGGCTTCTACCAGATTCGCAGCCAGGAGGGTCGCTCTTCGGAATGCCGAGGGTGGGGCGAAGAAAAACGCACCCTCGGAAATGCGGTTGCCATCTACGGGCTTGCGGCATTGTACGCACGTACGCACGATCCAGTCGCACTCGATCTTGCCAAGGAAGCCTTCGAGTGGCTGGAGACTCATGCACACGATCCCGAATATGACGGCTACTTCCAGTTTTTGACTCGCGAAGGCGAGCCGTTCGACGAGAACAGTCAGTACAGGTCGGTTGCCTCCGACATCCGTGAGGTCGGACTGAAGGACCAGAATTCCGCCGTCCATTTGCTGGAGGCTTACACCGAACTCTACCGCGTCTGGAAGGACAATTCACTGAGAGCCCGGCNNACATGATTCGCGAGACCATGGTGACCGGGGAGGGGTATCTTCGACTCTTCTTCACCCGCGATTGGACCCCCCTCACGTTTCGAACCGCTTCAGAGGCGACGCGCACACTCAACTACGGGCTCGATCACGTATCGTTCGGTCACGATGCCAAAACCGCGTTCTTGCTGCTCCAAGCCTCAAACGCTCTCGGCATCGAGAACGACGTACGGACGCTGGCTGTCGCAAAACAACTGCTGAACCACACGATCGAAAATGGGTGGGATCCTCATTGTGGGGGCTTCTTCGATGGCGGGTACTATCCCGAAGGATCTAACCGATGCGTGATCGTTAAAGAGACGAAAACATGGTGGGTGCAGGCGGAGACCCTTAACACTCTGCTACTTTTTTCATACCTTTTTCCGGACGCTGCCTGCTACCTGGAGTTGTTCGAAAAGCAATGGGAGTACATCGATACCTACCTTCTCGACCATCGAAACGGCGATTGGTTCGAGGGCGGACTGGACAAGGAACCCTTCCACGCGACAGGACCGAAAGGGCACATGTGGAAATGCACGTACCACACTTCACGAGCGCTGATGAACTGTGTTGCTCTCTTCTCTGATGAGAAGCAGACAGCCGCCGGAATCGGAAGACGAAGGCGTGAGCTGGATGGAGTGGTCAATCATTGGAAAAACGCGACGACGTTAGCCGCAAGAAAGGATCTCCATTGATGAAAGACGAATCGTTGATCATTGGAACAGTGGTGTCGTTCCTCTGTCTCCTGCCGTTAAGCAACCTTCACGCGCAAAAATTCGAAGGCTTGGCGCTCACGCCGCCGATGGGTTGGAACAGTTGGAACAAGTTCGGATGCAACGTCGATGAGCGGTTGATCCGTGAGACGGCGGACGCGATGGTTTCGAGCGGGATGAAGGATGCCGGCTATCAGTATGTCGTCATCGACGATTGCTGGCACGGGGAACGCGACAGCCTCGGATTCATTCATCCTGATCCTCTACGATTCCCCTCAGGGATGAAGGCGTTGGCTGACTATGTTCATTCCAAGGGACTGAAGTTTGGTATCTATTCCTGCGCGGGGACCAAGACGTGTGGTGGGCGACCCGGCAGCCGCGGCCACGAGTATCAGGACGCGTTGACGTACGCAAAATGGGGCGTCGATTATCTCAAGTATGATTGGTGCAATACAACAGCGCTCAGCGCGCTCGGCGCCTACACGACGATGCGCGATGCTTTATTTGCTGCCGGTCGACCGATCGTCTTCAGTCTCTGCGAGTGGGGTGAGAACAAGCCGTGGGAATGGGGGAAGGAGGTCGGCCACCTGTGGCGCACAACCGGAGACATCACGAACTGCTTCGACTGCGCAGTCGATCACGGCACGTGGTCTTCCTGGGGGATTATGAGAATCGTCGAGATGCGGAAGGACATCCGAAAGTTCGCAGGCCCCGATCACTGGAACGATCCCGATATGCTCGAAGTGGGGAATGGAATGTCCGGTGCCGAAGACCGGTCTCATTTTTCATTGTGGTGTATGCTGGCGGCCCCGCTTATTGCGGGAAACGACCTAAGAACCATGGGCAAAGAAACGGTCGAGATCCTCGCCAACCGTGAGGCGATCTACGTCGACCAGGATTCGCTTGGAATCCAAGGGTTCAGGTACAACGACAATGAGCATGGCCTCGAAGTGTGGGTGAAGCCGCTCAAGCATGGCGACTGGGCTGTCTGTTTTCTTAACCGCTCTTCACGAACACAAAAAGTCGACTTTGAGTGGTCGAAGCATGTCATCTTCGATGATTTTTCCAAGATGACCTTGAATGCAAACGAGTTCCAGTACGGCGTTCGGGATATATGGGGAAAGAAGAACCTGGGTACGACGCTGAAGAAGCTCAACGCCGAAGTCTCTTCTCATGATGTGCTTATGGTGAGACTGACANNCGAACTGCCGACGCAACGAATAAGGAGATGCCTATGAAGAACGCAACACTGCTGATGCCGATCCTCGTCGCGATGTCGTTCTGGCCACAAACCATGGAGGCCCAACACCCAGCCAAAGCGACCAAATATCACGATTGGTGGAATGATCAAAACGTCGGTCGTCCTCTCGACAGCCCCAACGCCAGAAGGCTTCCTCTCATACGAGTTAAGGGGAACAGATTCGTCGATTCGTTGGATCGTGCAGTCTTGTTCCGGGGATTGGCCATTTCCGATCCTGACAAGATCGAGCATCAAGGACACTGGAATAAAGATCATTTCAGGAAAGTCAAGGAACTGGGCGCGATGGTCGTGCGCATTCCGGTTCATCCCGTAGCATGGCGCGAGCGAACGCCCGCAAAGTATCTTACGTTGCTCGACGAGGCCGTCGAATGGTGCACGGAGCTTGGGATGTATGTCATGATCGACTGGCATACCATCGGCAACCTGAAGATGGAATTGTTCCAGGATCCGATGTACAATACGACTCAGGCGGAGACATACGAGTTCTGGCGGACAATCGCACGGCATTTCAAGGGGCACAACACGCCTTTGTTCTACGAGCTCTTCAACGAACCCACGCTCTACTTCGGCCAGCTCGGCAGGATGTCATGGCACGAGTGGAAGGAGATGAATGAAGACATGATCAGTCTCATTCGTGCGTACGATGCGGAGAAGATCCCGCTCGTCGCCGCNNACTTGTTGAACCCGTTGAAGCGGAAGGGATCGGATATGTGACGCATCCGTACCCGCACAAGCGCGTGAAACCGTGGGAGCCGAAATGGGAGGAGAACTTCGGATTTGCCGCCGACCGCTATCCGGTGTTCGCTACGGAACTCAGCTTCACACTGGGAAAGGAGGGAATGGCGGACAACGGCGAGTACGGAAAGGCCATCATCAAGTACCTTGAAGGGAAAGGCATCGGTTGGATCGCCTGGGTGTTCGATCCGGAATGGTCCCCCCGCATGCTTCAATCGTGGGACACGTACAGGCTGACGGAATGCGGGGAGTTCTTCAAGCGAGCAATGCAGGGGGCGGCCGATAAATGACTCGCATACTCCCGCACCCTGCAACGCTCTACTTTCTTCGACGGAACGGAGAACCCATGATACAATCCGACAAGCGAATGCTTGCCTTGCTTTTGCCGCTCTTGCTGCTTTGCTCGTGCAAGAGCACCGACAGCACGTCCGTACAGCCCAGCCAAACCAAGAGGACTGTTGTTGATCAGTTTGGATTGATTCATACCAAAGGGAACAAGATCGTCGATAAGAATGACAATCCTGTGGCCCTTCATGGCATGAGTCTGTTCTGGAGTCAATGGGGAGGCAACTTTTACAACGAAAGCTGCGTCCGATGGCTTCGCGACGATTGGAATTGTACTATCGTTAGAGCAGCCTGCGGCGTCGAATCCGGCGGCTACCTGACGAATCCCCAGGCTGAATTGGCAAAGGTCACGACGGTCATCGATGCCTGCATCAAGGTCGGGATCTATGTCGTCGTCGATTGGCATGATCACAATGCCCATAACCATCTCGAGCAGGCAAAGGGCTTCTTCCAGACGATTGCTCAGAAGTACGGCGACAAGCCAAATGTCATGTATGAAGTGTTTAACGAGCCGATGCAGGTTTCCTGGAGCACGGTGGTGAAGCCCTACTCCGAAGCGGTCATCAAGGTCATTCGTCAATACGATCCGGACAACCTAATCATCGTTGGCAGCCCAACGTGGTCGCAGGATGTGGATGTCGCTGCGCGGGATCCGATCGTCGATCCCAATGTCGCCTACTCGCTTCACTTCTACACGGGTACACACAGGCAATCACTCAGGAACAAGGCAATGGCCGCTCTGAACAGCGGCGTCGCTCTCTTCGTTTCGGAGTACGGGATCAGCGAGGCAAGCGGCGACGGTGTGATTGACTACAATGAGACGGCACTCTGGCTTTCGTTTATCGATCAGTATACACTCAGTTCCTGCAACTGGTCGATCATGGATAAGAACGAAACCTCTGCGGCGCTCAAACCGGGAGCAACTCCAACGGGGAATTGGAGGGACGAGGAATTGAGCGTTTCTGGAACCTATATCCGGAGTCGTATTCGCGCATGGAACGGCGAAGTCTTCAAGAATCTCAATCACTGACGTTACGCAAAACAAGAAT
>DMMN01000008.1 GCA_003453835.1 Bacteroidota bacterium
ATGATCAATTCCAGTATTTCTGTCCTGGTCGAAATGAACGATCTGTGAACCGTTGTGTTCGATGTCGAACTTCATAAGCTTGTAATCTGACATCTTCTTCCGAAACTGATCCTGCCGCTCAAGGGGGACGAACATCATGAGGAATCCGCCGCCGCCAGCTCCCAGGACCTTGCCTGCTTCGGCTCCTGCTGCTATGGCCCGATCATACAGATTTTCGATGAACGCCGACGAGACAAGCGATGAAGTCTTCTTTTTCAGCTCCCAATTCTCCTTCAAGGCATATTTGAACTGGTCGATCTTCCTCTGCATGAGGTCATTATAGAGCTGGTCGGTGATGTCCCTCATCCTGAGGAGGTATTCGTTGTTGTCACCCATGCGTTGCTGGACATCGGTGAGAATCCCCGACGCGTCATGGGTACCACCCAGGTAAACGAACACAAGACTGTCCATGAGCGAGCGGATGATCGACTCGTCGATGAGAATCGGTTTCACCGAGACTGTGCCGTTCGACCAGAACTTGATATAGTTGATGCCGCCGATCGCAGCTGCGTACTGGTCCTGTTTTCCAATGTTGTTTGCGAGATCTTCGATCTCGATCTCGCAGGATTCCCGGGCGAGTCGTTCGGGAAATACATCCACTCCTTTGTACCGGTAGAGGGCATTCAACAACCCCACGGTGAAAGAACTAGAACCGCCCAGACCGAGTTTTTTCGGAACATCGGAAATATAGAAGATCTCGATGCCCCCTGTGATCCCAAGCCGCCGCATGGCAACCTTGATGCGGTCATTCTGGATCTCGTCGATCGAATCGATGATCTCATTCCGGGCGTACGCAAGCCTGATCTTTCCGTCGAAGCGATGGTTGACCGCAACATAGACATATTTCTTCACGGTCATGCTGATAACGCAGCCGTACTCGTTCTTCGTGTAGAAAGAAGCAAGGTCCGACCCACCGCCGACAAAACTCACCCTTACAGGAGTGCGCGACAAAATCATCCTTCACACCCTCCCGGCAAGGTCGGCATATCGTGCCCGGTTCTTCGTAAAGAAGTCGATCGTCCTGCTGAGCCCGTCCTCCCATGAAACAACCGGCTTCCAGCCGAGCGTTTTCTGAAGGAGCGTGGGATTCGCAACTAAATGCGATGCTTCACCCGGCTTGAGATTCATGTCCTTCGCGATCTTGACTTTTGCTCCCATCAAGCGCACAATGTCCTCTGCTACCTTCAGGATGGGGTACTTCTTTCCCGTCCCGATGTTCACGACGCCGCCGACGACATTGTTGGCAACACCGAGCTCGGCATACGCCTCGCCTGCGTCGGTACCGTACATGAAGTCGCGGGTCTGTGAGCCGTCCCCGTACATGCTGATGTCCTGTCCGTCCATACACTGGAAAATGAACTTTGGGATCGCCTTTTCCGCGCTTTGTCTCGGGCCATAGATCCCGAAGAATCGCGACATAACGACCGGCGTCCCGTAGCTGCACCAATAGGAGTACATCAATCTGTCAGCAGCAACCTTTCCGGCGGCATAAGGACTTCGGGGCAGGAGCGGAAAATCCTCCGCGATCTGTGTATCCCGTGTTTCGCCGTATTCCTCGGCGCTGCCCGCGTGGATGATCCTCCCCACGTCGTTGATCCGGGCGGCCTCCAGGATATTGATCGTTCCAACAGCCTGAATCGTGAACGATTCCACCGGTTGAAGGATCGAATAGGCCACATGACTGTTCGCCGCGAGATGGTAAATGATCTCCACGCCCTTGGTCAGGCGAATCATCGTGGAAGAGTCTTGAATGTCGGCCCACACGACCTCAAGGTCTTTCTTGAGGTGACCGATGTTCTTCAAGACGCTGCTGGAATTCCGCCGCACAAGGGCTACAACTCGTGCGCCCTTTTGCACGAGTGTTTCGCACACATAACTCGGAATAAAGCCGTCGGCACCTGTGACGAGAACCTTCCGTCCTTTCAATGATTCCATTGTATCTCCAGAAATGTGAAGTCGAGTGATTTCAGTGTTTGATCGCGACGCGATCCTTGAGATAGACGCGAAGATGATCTTTCCATCCCCGAAGGTCGNNCGCAGTGTTATTTCCGCGTCGGATATCCTGCGAGATCTGCTTTGAACTCGAAGCGACGATGCGGGATGGATCGCGATCGGTCTCAGCGGCAATCTCAACTGCAAAATCGTACCACGACGCCGATCCGGCGCCGGCAAGATGGTATAAGCCGTACGCATGACGCTTCATGACTTCTACCGATTTTTCCACGATCGAGCGAGTGCTCGTGGGGCTCATGCGGATGTCATCGACCACTTCTATCTTCTCGCCGAGCGTGAGTTTGTGAATGATTCCTTCGACGAAATTGGAATTATTCTTCGCCCGGCAACCGGCAACCCCATACAACGATGCGACCCGAAAGATCATGTGCCGGTCGAGCGACGCCTGGACCGCACCTTCGCCTGCCAGCTTTGAGGCCGCGTAGAGATTTGCGGGGATGGGCACTTCGCGTTCGGTGAACCCGTCGGTCGAAGGAAGATTCCCGGAAAAGACGTAGTCTGTACTGAAGTGCACCAACCCCGCGCCTTCAGTTGACGCCCATCCCGCCAGAAACATTGGGCCAAAGACATTCACTTCATAGTATCGCTGGGGAGACGCATCCTTGTATGCTGCATAACCGTGATACGCTGCCGTATTCACGATGTAATCGCACGTCCGGCCGGCGAGCGCACGTGTGATCGATTCCCGCGAACCTATATCTATCTCGGCCGACGTAAGACCGATCGCTTCGTACCCAAGGTCGGCCTGATAGCGCATGAAGTCCGATCCAAGCTGACCCCGGGAACCAATGACGATGAGCTTCACCTAGAACGTCTCCCCGTACGTCGCCCGTTCCCCCAGGAGATGGCTGAAATACTGTGTATGAAACTCCGCCGAGCGGTCCCATGTATAGTACCGCCGGATGCAGTCCTGCGCCAACGCGCGGAGATGCTGATGCTGCAGATATCTCGACTCGAGCTCTTCTATGGAACGAGAGGTCATCTCGACCGTCGGTTCGAAAAAGAGTCCTGTTTCGCCTAAGACCTCACGATTGTACGCGGTGCCGTTGGCGAGGACTATGTTGCCGCACCCCATGGCTTTCAAGAGTGAAGGATTAGTGCCACCGACTTCGTGACCGTGAACATAGGCAAAACAATGGAAATGAAGTTCTTCTATGTGATTGTCCGTATACACTGGACCAAGAAATACCACCCGCGGATCCTTGATCTGCTGAAGGCTTTCCACCAGTGAGCTTTTGTAGTTCGCGCCCCCCGCAATAACGAGTTTCTTTGTCGACTTTGACGCACGAAAGCCCTCGACAATTTTGTCGATGTTGTTTTCGGGCTCAATACGGCAT
>DMMN01000386.1 GCA_003453835.1 Bacteroidota bacterium
TGCACCCACTGAATCAAATTGTAGCGGACGTCCATCGGATCAGCGCCCTCCGGCATGATCTCAACTCGAAACGCATTCCTGAATCCGGTAGCTTCGAACGCCTGGTTCCACCAGCGTGCGCCCTCGAGAAGCGCGGAACGGATCGGCTCCGGCGTGCCGCGGTCGAGGTAATAAACGATTGGCTTAATCGCCTCGCTGACTTCAGCCGAAGGGTTCTTCTTTTGTAAGCGATGGCGGGAGATGAAGCGTTTCACAATCGGCTCGCCGATTGGCGTGGCGTAATCCATGTAACTCGGTCCGAAAAATCCCGCACGAGGATCAAATCGACGCGGCTTGAAGTTGCCATCCGGCAGTTGGACGAAGGAATGATGCTGCCGGACGGTGATCGCTTGCGGCGTCGGAACGACTTGCCTGACCCAGCCCCCGGGGTCATCGCCCACGAACGTCAGTGTCGCTTCAACTTCCGTGTTCTGGGGGAAGTTCTTTGTTCGGGGCAGGTAGAATGCGGAGCGAGAACCGTCGAGCTTGAACGAGCCCTGGTTCGACCGCTTCAAGGCGCCGACAACGTCGTGGGCATCGCGAAGATAAAACGAGCCGGCGTCGACAAGCACGCTGCTTCCCTCTTCCGCCGCAACTTCAAATCCCCACAGAACGGATTGGGCGAATGCCTCCTCCACGGCTCGTCGTTCGTCCGGATCGTTCGTGACCGCTCTGAAATCATAGTTGGGCTGAATCAGAAGAACCTTCGGTCCGATCCGCTGGAACTTGACGACACGCTCGCCACCCAATTGCCCGCGATCCAGGCCGATGTCGTTCGAGCCGACGCCGGCGGGCAGTGAGGTGACGTAGAGGAATTCATGATCCCACTTGTCGATCTCAAGCCAGATCTTCCCGGCCCGCGCATCCCAATAGAAATTGAAAAAGCCGGAATGTTTTTCCATGGCGGCAATCTTTTTCGAGATTCCGGCTGGTTTCATATCGGGTTCTTGCCGGGAGAAGAGCATGAGAACGATCGTGATGTGAAGGAAGAACAGAAGAGAAAGGCGCTTCATCGAATCCTCAGTGTGGTGAACGGTGAGAAGAGAGTGGAAAAATCCTCAGAGGAAAGTAGAGAAGAGAGGGGGGAAAAGCAAGCACGATGGCCGAGCGCCCTTTCGGCTCGAAGGGCGGACCGCGTCACAAAGGACCTTCCGCTTTACACGAGAAGAGAAGATGGAGAGCGCCTGTGTGCGCCCTCCATCTTTCTGCAACAATCACAATCCGAACATGATCGTCGCCGTTATCTGGATCGATTGAATATTTCGGCCGTTCTCCACGACGTGCTTGTCGTCCAGCGGCTTGTAAGCGGGATCCTTGTCGTCGTTCAGCGCGAGATAGGTGTCGATGCGCTGATCCTGGCTCTGATTAACATCCTTCCATTCTTTTCCTGAGGCATTCATCAGGTTGTACCCGAAGCCGAGGTCGAGACGCATTGCAGGACCAACGCTCAGGATCACGCCACCGGAGAATCCCAGCCCCAGCCTCGTTGCCGATTCCATGCTGTAGGTTGCGCTGGAAACTTTCGCGACACCCTGGAAGGTTGTCTCTCCGCTGAAGCTGCTGAGTGCGACGTTCGCGCCGAGGTACGGGGTAATCGGCAGCAGCGGGACACTGAGATGAAATTCCGGACCGATCTTGATGGCGAGGATCTTGTGCTTGATCTCCACCTTCCCCTTCCCGGGCTCCGACTCGCCGTCATTGCTCAGCGAGGAGTAGCTCACTTCGCCGGTAAGCCTCAATCCAATCAAGCCTACGCGTCCCTTCGCATGGATGTTGAACCCATTGGAGAGCCCGTAGTTCTTCCCCGCGTAATAATCAGCCGTTTCACCCTTATAGTCTGCTGCGGGCACTACGTAGCCGATGCCCCCGCCGGCCTGCAGCGTGATTTGGGCCTTGGCCGTCGGTAGCGAAATGAATGCTACAATCAACAACATGAATACTGGTGCTGCTTTTTTCATAATGCCTCCTCAAAAGAAGTGAAAAACAACAGCTTCGAGTTCGTGGACAAATCTATGGATTGGAGGAAGCAAAAGCAATAAACGAAGCTTGCTCCTTTCCGCGTAGTGAGGCAGCACACATGGGCGCGCTCATCAAGTCTGAAAATCACGATAGAATTGATCGAACGGACGATACGAGCAACTTTTTGATCATCCGTGCATCTTCTCTAAGGTGCTCAAGTTGACCGCCTCAGGAANNGCTACTCTGGTCCCGAAACCCCGCGTAGCGGGGTTTACCTCAGATTTTTCAACGAGTTTATTCAGCCGTCCGTTTCAACGGATGGCTGCGAAGCGGTCAACTTGAGTAAGGTGGTTGAATGTGAAAAAGGGAATCAACATCTTGCTGCCTCTCGGCAAGAGCCCCCAAGGAAACCGTTATCACCGTGCAGCCATTCTCGGACGAACAACTCATCTGGCAGATACGAAGCGGAAGCAAGACCGCGTTCGCCAAGCTCTATGATCGACACAAATCAAAAATCTTCAGCTATTGCTGCAAGCTGTTGCATGACGAAGAGAGTGCACAAGATGTGTTGCAGGAGACCTTTATGAAGGCGTTGGAGGCAATTGAAACTCTCGAGCAGCCCCACCTTTTTCGACCATGGTTGTATCGGATTGCCCGGAACGAGTCGTATCAATTGCTGCGGCGGGGCCGAAACGTCAACGGTGGTCTGAGCGACGAGGTGTGGGAGACCCTCAGCGATGAGTCCACCCCGCTTGATCGGATACTCGATCAAGAGCGGACCAACGTCGTTCAGTATCTTCTCGGACTTCTGAAAGCTGAGTATCGTGAGGTTTTGATCCTGCGCGAGTACGAGCAACTCTCCTACGGGGAGATTGCCGAGATCACAGGGGATACGGAAAGCTCGGT
>DMMN01000083.1 GCA_003453835.1 Bacteroidota bacterium
ACCAGATTCGGATGATCTCCCCCGGCTCAATCTGAACGAGATGCACGTTGCCGATCAACTCCCTGACTTCCTGATCCGAGATCGTCCTCACATTCAATAGATTTGCAGAGCGCACTTCGATGAGCTTCCCCTCTTGCGCCGGACTGCACCATGCCGCGCACGAAAGGAGAGCGAGGATCCCCGGCAACCTTGTGCGCTTTCCACTCCTCGACCGGGATATTGACAAGCATCTAGTCAGTTCTTGCTTCTCCCGTGGCCTTGAAGATCCGATAATTTCTGAGCTGCTGATCCGACTCGAATCCTCTCCCCTGCACCTTTTCTTTTGGGGAGGTGATCAAGACATATTCCGGGGTATGAATCATCTGACGTTTGTTGTCCCAGTACAATGTCTCGGTCTGGAGCCGGGTGCTATCCTCCGAGACAACGACGACATTCCCGTAGGCATCAAGATTGTTTGTGAGCTCGTCCACCTTTCCTTCTTTCGCCGTCAGCACGGAGGTACGTTTCCCCAGTTCTCCGTAGAAGAAGACCGTCACCTTCTCGCTCAACAGAATCTCCCGCGGAAAATCAAACTTGCGGATGTAGCCGGCGTGAACGATCGCTTTGAGCTTTCCCGAATCCGAAAGGACAATCTCGCTGTTCCAGCTTTCCTGTTGCGGAAGTGCTTTGCTATCGAGGCCGGGGAGAACAGAGGGTCTGATCTTCTCTTCACAGGAGCTAAAGCAAAGGGAGATCACAAACATCAGCAGAGAGACACTATGGACGCCTCTTCCCCTCATCCAACCGAGTCATTCCCCAGACCTGCCTTCACGAGGTCGTGCAGATGGATCATCCCAACGGGGCGGTGGTTTTCGTCAACGACGATCAGTTGGGTGATACTGAAGGATTCCATTTCCTCCAACGCAGTGGCCGCAAGCAAATCTTTCCGAATGGCTTTCGGATTCTTGGTCATCGCATCGATGGCTTTGACATGCGAGATATCCTTCGTTCGCTGCAGGAGACGCCGTAGATCGCCGTCTGTGACTATTCCTTGAAGACATCCCTCAGCGTTAACGACACAGGTTGCCCCGAGGCGTTTTGATGTCATCTCGACAATTGCCTCCGAGAGCGGCACATCTTCGCGGACAACCGGCACGTTCTGACCCAACACCATCATCTCCTCGACGCGCAGGAGCAGCCTCTTGCCTAGGTTGCCCCCCGGGTGGAACATCGCAAACTCCTCCCTGGTGAAGCCGCGTTTGTGGAGCAACGCGATCGCAAGAGCATCCCCCATCACAAGCGTGGCCGTTGTCGAGGCAGTCGGCGCGAGGTCGTGCGGGCACGCCTCCTCCTTCACACTGATGTCCAACACGATATCACTCTGAGTGGCAAGGTGCGAAGTAATGGCGCCAACCATTGCAATGACCTTGACTCCAATGCGTCTGAACATCGGCAAGAGCTGGCGGATCTCCTGTGTATCACCGCTCTTCGAAATGCAGATCACCACGTCTTCCTTCCGAACCATGCCGAGGTCGCCGTGCACCGCATCCGACGGATGAAGGAAGATTGCCGCGGTACCGGTGGAGTTCATCGTCGCAACGATCTTTCGGGCGATGAGCCCCGACTTCCCCATTCCCGTGACAACGACGCGTCCGGAGCACTGAGAGATCAATTCTACCGCCGCCTCGAAGCCATGGTTGAGCTTGGATTCGAGCGCGGCGACCGCCTCCGCTTCGATGCGGATGACCTCTTTCCCTTTTTCGATCGACAAGCTCATAGACCGTTTCCGATTCTAACTTGATTCACTTCATTTGGCGAGCGGCGAGGAGGAGCTCGATCACTTCCCTGACAGCCCCACCTCCTCCATTCTTCCGGCAGACGTAGTCTACAGCTCGCCTCACAGCGTCGACCGCATCGGCGGGAGCTGCGGAAAACCCAACACGTTGCAGCACAGGCAGGTCGGGATCATCATCACCGATGTAGGCGACTTCGGCATCCTCCACCTTCAATCGCCTCTTCACGTCTCCGTAGGCATCGAGCTTATCCGCCCGATTCTGGTAGACCTCCCTTACGCCAAGTTCTGCAGCCCTTCGCTGAACGATCTTCGAGTGTCTTCCAGTGATAATCCCCACCGTTATTCCAAGGTGTTGGAGCTTGGTGATTCCCTGACCATCCTGGACATGGAATTTCTTTTCTTCAACACCGGCATCGGTGTAGTACACGCCCCCATCTGTCAAAACCCCATCCACATCGAGCAAGAGCACTTTGATGTTTTTCAGCTTCGAACGATATAAGCGCTTCGTTGCCACGGCAAGCGATCAGGACCGTTTCTTCACGGTTTTCCGGACGGCCGTATCGACGGCAATCACCTGCCTGAGCAAATCATCCAGCCGGTCAAGTTTCAACTGGCTGGCTGAATCACTCAAAGCCCGGGCTGGATTCGGATGCGTCTCGATAAACAACGCATCGCAGCCGGCAGCGACGCCCGCACGTGCGATCGGGAAAATGAACTGGGGCTGGCCGCCACTTCTGGTCGTTTCGCCTCCGGGAAGCTGAACGGAATGCGTTGCATCGAGCACCACGGGATATCCGCTCTCCTGCATGATCGCCAGCGAACGCATGTCAACCACAAGATTGTGGTATCCAAACGTCGTTCCGCGCTCGGTCAGGAGAATCTTCTTGTTTCCGGTCATCGCTACTTTCCTTGCAGCCAGCTTCATATCCTGAGGGGCGAGGAATTGACCCTTTTTGATATTAATGACTTTCCCCGTCCGTCCGGCGGCTTGCAGGAGATCGGTTTGCCTGCAGAGGAAGGCGGGAATTTGGAGAACATCCGCCACTTCGGCGGCCATGCGAGCTTCTTCGGGAGAGTGAATATCGGTAAGGACCGGCACACCAAACTCGTCTCTCACCTCTGAGAGGATCGCGAGCGCCTCATCGATGCCAATGGTGGAGAACGAGTCTCCGCTCGTCCTGTTCGCTTTCTTGTAAGATGACTTGAAAATGAAGGGGATGTTCCGGCGTCGGGCGATGCGAACGATCACCCTCGCCGTCTTCAGAATCATTTCTCTGTTTTCAACAACACAGGGACCTGCAATGAGGACGAGAGGGGCATCTCTGCCAATCGGAATGTCGCGGACGTGCAGGATCAATCTTGCTTTCGCTTTGTTCGGTTTCGAGCGAGCGCAACACCGGTTAATTGCGGGTCAACTTACACAAAAAAGGGACAACAATCAAAACTTGGTCTCCTCGGACCTCATTTGCTTCTGCCTCGTTAATCCCGTATTTTGGGCACGGATTTGAAGACGCCCTTAATGACCCTCCGATCGTACGCAAAGATAAACCTCGGTTTGCATATCATCGGCAAGCGACCCGACGGATATCATAACATCGAGACGGTGTTTCATCAGATCAATCTCTTTGATGAGATCGACATCGTTCAGAATGATGAGGGGATTCACTTCGAGACTGATTCCCCCGATCTTCCTCCGGACTCAAGGAATCTTTGCGTACGAGCCGCTCATCTTGTTCAAGACCTGACAGGTACCCATGGCGGGGTCGAGATCAGTCTCAGGAAACGGATTCCGATCGGCGGCGGGCTTGGCGGTGGAAGCGCAAATGCGGCGACAGTTCTCAACGGACTCGTGAAGCTCTGGTCGCTCGATGTCTCGGAACAGGAACTCGAGACCGTTAGTGCCTCCCTTGGTTCGGACGTTCCGTTTTTCATACGAGGTGGAACCGCCTACGCAACGGGAAGGGGAGAGAAACTGGAACCGTTTGATCTCGCCCTCCCATATTGGATACTCGTGGCCACACCTCCGGTCTACGTCTCGACGGCATGGGCCTACACCAACTTCACCCCACCGGGCGTTCGAGACAGGCAAAATCTCCGGAGTCTCCTGGGCGAGAACATTCGAAATCCCGGACTGCTTCTTGAGAGACTGCAGAATGAATTCGAGCCGCTCGTCTTTTCGGCATATCCCGATGTAGGTCGCTTGAAGAACGTTCTGTTGGATGGGGGGGCGGAGTTTGCCCTGATGAGCGGAAGCGGCTCCTCGGTTTTCGGTTTTGTTCCGAACGAGTCCGTGGCGAAGAACCTCGCTACGACGCTTTCCAAGGATTACCGTACGTCACTTACAGAACCGCATTTCAAACCGGAACGCCACTAACATCCCTTCGACACGTTGGCAAACGACCACCCTGAATTCCGCCTCTCCTTTCGCCGTGCTGTAATTGCTGCATCCATTCTGCTGTGGACTTCTTCTGCGTGGTCGTTGCAGGAAGGTCAACACCGCGATACGATCGCCGTAAGGGAAGCCGACTCGGTAAGGGCGGATGGAGGAGCGATTCGTCTCATCTCCGCGCTCGGCAGCCTGAAGCGACAGATCGACTCATCATCCGCACTTCACAGTTCTCGATTCGTCTGGCGCGACGCGAGCCAAGCCGGCGAATTGTTATGGATCATACCCGGGTATTTCTTGCGTGAGTTGGGGGAGCCGGGGCAGCCAATCCAATTGAATGCGAACGGGATTGACGGAAGAGGAATCTCGATTCAGCTCGATGGACGTCCTTTGACCGATCCCGTTACGGGCGCGTACGATCTGAACGAGATACCGCTGGAGTACGTCGATCAGATGGAATCGACGACGGATGCCCAGTCCGTCTTCTACGGCAGCAATTCCGCCGGTCCGACCCTGAATTTTGTGACGCACCAGTACAACAACGTTCGGCCTTTGACGAAGCTCCGCTACCTGCAGGGCCCGTTCGAACAGATTCTCTCCGACGGGATCTTCGCCCAAAACGTGGCGCGTGGNNGACAATGTGATGATCGGTTTTCGGAGGCTTGCGACCGATGGCCGATTCCCCAATTCGAAGTATGATTCCTGGAACATGCGCTCCCGTGTCCGATATAACCACTCGGACCGATTAAATGTCTGGATCAGTGATATCTACACTCGGTCTACGACCGGATTCAACGGAGGAATCGACATCGAACAGAGCCCTTCAGTCTTCAATGAGGTGACGGCCGCCGTTCGATCTCGGGACGCGTCCCAAACAGTCTCCCGGCGGGATGTTACCCTCGGAGGCCTTGGTCGACTGTTCTCCGACTCTTCATCGACGACACACGCCAGGTTCTTCTACAGCACCATCGACAGGGAATACCGCCAGAGAGACTCTTCTCAGATCGTTCATCTCGATATCGTCTCTTCCTGGGGAGCGACCTTCGTACAACAATTCCCTTTGGGACCGGCGATGCTGTCGGTCGGCGGCGATATCGACCGGCGCCAGATTGGGCAGAGTGATCGGTTTGGGACATCAAGTGAGACGTTGCTTGCCCTCAAGGGAAGAGGAGAGTATTTCCCTCACGAGGCCGTGAAGACTTCGGCATTCCTCAGGCACGAAGGGCTGCGTGGCCAGCGTGCCACTTCCCTTGGTGTCGAGGCAAACCTCGCATTACGTGATTGGTTGGGCCTCCGGCTGGGCATCTCAAAGGGGAATCGATTCCCTTCGGTCCAGGAGTACTATTGGCCGAGGGATGGGGCGCCAGCGCTCCTCCAGCAGCGCGAAAGGCCGGGTGTGGAATCCCACACATTCCGGGAGATTGAACTACATTCAGCACTCGATTCCACCCTATCGATCCGGGTCTCCGGATTTCAGCGGGAAATCCCGGAGGCGATTACCTTCGAGACACTCGAGACGCCGGGGCACCTTCCGACGGCCACCCTGGTGACCCTGCACGACGTGAAAATCCAGGGCTTCCTCAGCAGCTTCGTGCTGCGAACGTGGGGATTCGAAGTGAGCGGTGCGTTCACGTACACCGACTACAAACACGCCGGCACCGCCGCATCGATATTCCCAAAATACGTCTTCAGAGGAGAGTTTGCATATCGTGACCGGCTCTTCGAAGACGCGTTGGACGGAAGACTCGGTATCCGGTTCACGGCAGTCTCATCGCAAATGGGGCTGGAGTTCATACCACAGAACCTCGTGTTCGCGCTGCAATCGGACGCGAGGCTGGGTTCATTCTCCAAAGTCGATCTGTACGCAATCTTGAAGCTGGGGGATGCTCACGTCCTCGTCGCATGGGAGAATCCCTTTGATATCGACTACGTTCTCACTCCAACCTATCCTATGCCCGGCAGCAGTTTCAAGATCGGCGTTAATTGGATCTTCATCGATTGAGCAACAAGCCGAACATGGACAAGGTCATCTCGGTCTTCGGCAGCTCTCGACCACTCGAAGGAACTCTGGAATACGAACTTGCCTTCGAGATTGGGAGACAACTTGCTATGGCGGGATTCACGGTCTGCAACGGCGGCTACGGCGGCACGATGGAAGCATCGGCACGCGGAGCGAAGGACGCGGGCGGGCTGACGATCGGCGTAACAGTCGATGCGTTTTCGAGAGTTGCGAATCGATGGATCGACAAAGAAATCCATGCAAAGTCGCTCGCGGAGCGGATCGCCTTCCTCGTCGACTCCGCTGACGGGTACGTGGTTCTGAAAGGTGGAACGGGGACGCTCCTCGAACTCGCCTATGTGTGGGAGTTCATCAACAAACGGCTTATCGAGGAAAAACCGATCGTCGTCGTAGGGGAGTTTTGGAACGGAGTGGTCGCGACATTTCGCGAAGAGCTCATGTGGGAAGGGCTTGGAGATTGTACGCGATTCATTCGACAAGCGGGAAGTGCGGTGGAGTGCGCGAACCTTTTGAAGGCGAGACTCTTGATGTAACTGATCTCAAGTTGACCGCCTCAGGAAAAGCGCATTATTGTTGGAGTCAATTGCTGTCGCCATCGACTGGAAGTCGACGGCTCCTCTGGTCCCGGAGGCTGTCCAAAAAGTGTCATTGTCATTTCGACCGCAGGGAGAAA
>DMMN01000222.1 GCA_003453835.1 Bacteroidota bacterium
TAGTCACGCTGAGCGCCGTCGAAGCGTGCGTTTTGATGCATTTGACAGGTGTCGACTCCGCTCACCCTAGCCGATTGTGTATCTTACAGGCCTTTTTCAGCACCCTGCTAGAAAAACAACCTCTCAAAAGGTGAACAGGTTGAATCTGGGAACGATCAGAGAGTATTGCCTGAAGAAGGAAGGAGAAGTTTCAGAGGAGCTGCCGTTTGGCCCGGACGTCCTCGTCTTCAAAGTCTCCGGAAGGATCTTCCTGCTTGCTAGAATCGAGCAGCATCCGTTGTCGATCAATCTGAAGTGCGAACCCGAACTCGCCCTTGAGCTTCGCGAACGCTATGAAGCTGTGCAGCCCGGCTACCATATGAACAAGAAGCTCTGGAACACGGTGACGCTTGACGGCAGCGTTCCTCGGACGGAGGTGCTTCGTATGATCGACCACTCATACGATCAAGTGATGAAGGGAAAGAAGATCGGGTTGAAGCGAAAGCGCGAGAAGATCAATAAGACCAAACGAAGGCATTGATGCAGCGACAGTGTGCTGCTTGAATGCACTCATACAATTTCGTCTCGGAACACACCGCACCCCTCATCAGCCCAGCACGCGGACGAACTCAGCGATTGACGTGAGCCCGTAGGCGACTTTCTGCGCGGCATCGACCCGTACCCCCGAGAAACCGTAATTCGACGCCTCTTCACGCATCTCGAGAATCGAACCGCGCAGGAATATCAAATCGCGCAGCTTCGGGCTGACGGAGACTATTTCGCAGATCGCAGTCCGGCCCTTGTGACCCGTCCCCTCGCACTGCGGACAACCTTTGCCCCGGCAAAAGACCTTGTCGCCTTCAGGAAGATAGGGAGCGATGAGCTTGAGTTCTTCCTCCGCCGGCTGATATTCTTCCTTACAATCCGCACAGATCTTTCGCATCAACTGTTGATAGATAACGCCCACCATCGTCGATGCAAGCCAGTACGGCTGAATACCGATGTTCAGCATGCGGTGAATCGCGCCGAGGGCGTCGTCCGCCAGCATCGTGCTCAAGACCAGGTTGCCGGTCAATGCCGCCTCGGCGGCGACGATTCCCGTCTCGGCATCCCGGATCTCTCCAATCAGAATGACGTTCGGATTCTGGCGGAGGATTGCCCGTAGCGCGTCAGCAAAGTTGAACGATCGATCGGAGGGAAGCTGCACTTGGCTCGCGTACGGAAGGCGATACTCGACGGGATCTTCCACCGTGATGACGCACTTTTCTGGCGATTCGACGGCGTTGAGTGCCGCGTAGATCGTCGTTGTCTTCCCGCTGCCGGATGGACCGGTGACCAGAAAGAGTCCCTTGGGTTGACGAAGAAGGATCCGAATCTGCTCGAGATTATAAAGGCTTAGTCCGAGTTCTTCAACGCGGGCGATCTGTGAAGTCTTCCGGAGGATGCGAACGACTGCACGCTCTCCATTGAGAACGGGAATGATGCTTACGCGGAAATCGAGCGGTTCACCATGATACGATGACGAGTACCTCCCTTCTTGCGGCTTCTTCTTCTCAAACTGGTTGAGCCCTGCTCGAGTCTTGAGGACGCTCATGATGTTGTCGTTCATGTCGGATGTGAGCGACACCAGGCGTTTCAAAACACCCTCGTGGCCGAGGCGAACGCGTAGCTCTCCTTCGATCGGCTCGAAGTGGATGTCTGCCGCGCCCATCTTCGTGGCTCGCATGAAGATTTCCTCCACGATCGCTTCAACGGTGGGAAGCTTACCAGTCCGGAAGAGCTCTCGTATTTTTTCCTTCGAAAGTGCTCGGACGTCAATTTGCTCGAGAGGCACTCGCGGCAATGATGGCGCCGCTTGTGTCGGGGATGGAGTCGGTAGTGGCATGGGGAGGCCTCGATGTCTGAATCCCGTGATAGAATCGCTGGTTCAAGTTAGCTCAGTGAAGGGACTTCTTCAAGCCCAATCCCTCCCCGCGAGGAAGCGCTGAGGATCTTTGCTCCTCCTATCGGATCTTCGGATAAATGGCTCAGATGATGTACCCGGCCGGCAGCGCGGATAGTGCGTGTAGGCTCTCACCAGATCTTCGCCCGGACGGCTGCCGACCGCACCATCACCTTGTCGTCGCTGCACCCAAACGCCTCATGGAACTCCCGCAGGTTTGAGAGAGGCCCGTTCGTGCGGAACTTCGCAGGAGAATGCGGGTCGGTTCTCACCTGGAGTCGAAGCGATTCGGGCGTGTTGTTCCTACGCCAGATTTGCGCCCAGGCGAGGAAGAATCGCTGCCCCGGTGTGAACCCGTCGATTGCCTGACGCGATTTTCCTTCGAGCGTGTTCTGCAACGCAGTGAAGGCAACTGACAGCCCCCCCAGATCTCCGATATTTTCTCCGAGCGTAAGTCTTCCGTTGACGTGCAGCGAGTCGATGGCCACATAGCTGTCGAATTGGTTCACGACAAGCTGCGTACGTTCGTCGAATCGTTTCCTCGTTTCCGTCGTCCACCACATTCTCAGGTTCCCATCGGCGTCGAACTTGCTCCCTTGATCGTCGAAGCCGTGCGAAATCTCGTGACCAATGACTGCGCCCATCCCGCCATAGTTCACGGCGTCGTCGGCCTCCGGATCGAAAAACGGAGGTTGCAGGATTCCCGCCGGGAACACAATTTCGTTTCTCGTCGCACTGTAATAAGCATTGACGGTTGGTGGTGTCATGCTCCATTCGGTGCGGTCGACAGGTTTTCCGATCTTCGACATGTTGAATGTGAAATTGAATGCCCCGGCGCGGCGCAAGTTGCCAAGATAGGATAAGCGGTCAATCTGAAGCCCTGAGTAGTCCCTCCATTTGTCGGGATAGCCGATCTTCACTCCGAACGACTCGAGTTTCTTCAGTGCCGCCGACCGTGTCGGCTCGTCCATCCATGCTGCGGTCGCTATGTGCTCGCGCATTGCGGCGATCAGGTTGTTCACCATCTCCTTCGCTTTCGCTTTGGCTTGAGGACTGAAGGCCTTTGCCACGTAGAGCTCTCCCAACGCTTCGCCCAAAGTCGAGTTGATCACCTGGCTGGTCCTTCTCCATCGGGGTTGCATCTCCTTGGCCCCCGTAAGAATCATTCCGTTGAAGCGAAAGCTCTCGTTCACAAAGACAGAACTCAGCGCAGGAGCAGCGCTGCTCAGGAGCCGCCACCGAAGATAGATCTTCCAATCACTGAGCGGAACATCTGCCAGCATTGCATTCACCTCCTTGAAGAAGCCCGGCTGTCCAACGTTTACGTCGCCCGGATCTGCGACGCCAAGGCGTGTGAAAAATCTATCCCAAGCAAAGTTCGGCATCAGAGCGAGAAGCTGATGCTGCGACATCTTGTTGTAGTTCTTGTCGGGATCGCGCCGCTCGACGCGCGTTGACGAGGCCTTCGCAAGGCGTGTCTCGAAAGAGAGCACCGCCCTTGACGCTGCCTCTGCCGTCAGAGCATCGTCCCCAAGGAGTCCCAGCATCGCCGCGATATGTGCCTGGTACTCTTCCCGGTTTTTTCTTAATTGCGGATTCTCAGAGACATAGTAATCGCGGTCGGGTAATCCGAGTCCGCCCTGGTTAAGCTGGGCAATGATTTGAGTGCTGTTCTTCGCATCCTGACTCGCAAAGAGCCCGAACACTCCGCCAATACCGTAGGTGTGGAAGCGAGCGAGCTCTTCTTGGAGTCCCGCCACATCCTGAATAGCGCCGATCCGATTCAGGTCGTCCTCAAGCGGCTTCGCCCCGAGTGCTTCGATGCTCGATGAATCCATGCCGGTGAAGAAGAAGTCGCCAATCTTCTGTGCATTGCTTCCACCGGGAGCTTTCGAGTTCTTTGCGGCATCCTCCAAGATCGCTCGTAGTACGAGATTGTTCTTCTCGCCCAGCTCCGTGAAGCTTCCCCAGTTGCTGAAAGCGGGAGGGATGGGATTGTTCTTGAGCCAATTACCATTTGCGTAGTTATAAAAGTCGTCGCACGGTTTGACCGAGAGATCCAGATTCTTCGGATCAAGTCCTTTGCCCGGTTTCGCGCCTTGCTGGGCGACCGAGACCGACAAGAACAGTGTGGCAAGGAGGAGTGTGGACAAAAACCGGAGGAAGTCGTTTTGAGTTTTCATTGTCCTGTAGTCCTTTGTAGATGATTGAAATCAGATTTGGGTTCAACAAGCCGGAGCGGCTTCAATATAGAGAAATGTTGAGTCCTTTTCGAGAAATCTCTCTTCATCTTGCCGCTGCTTCCGGAAGGGGAAAGTATCCGTATTCAGAATTGATTTTTGGGAAATGACTCGTACATTGAGGCCAGTTGTCCAGACTATTAACCAATCTCAAGGAAATTCTTAGATGAAGAACGCACAGATGGGCTTTGTGTTTCCCGCGGTCGTCCTGTTTCTCTTTCTCGGCTGCAGCAAGAACGCATCCGATCAATCGAATGATGTCGCACTAACAAAGGAAATCCCCGAACACACTGCAGCCGGTGTCGTTTGGTCGTATCCGAGTCGTTGGAAGAAAGAAGGGCCGCGA
>DMMN01000346.1 GCA_003453835.1 Bacteroidota bacterium
CACCTGCTCTTCGATCGTCATATGGGAGGTATCCAATTCGAGTGCGTCCTCAGCTCGCCGTAGCGGACTCGATTTTCTCGTGGAGTCTTTCCGATCGCGCTCCACAATTTCTTCCTCCAGGGCACGCCGGTCAACGAGCGCGCCGGCAACTTCAAGCTCTCGCTTCCTCCGAAACGTCCGCTCGGACACGTTGGCGACCATATAAACCTTGAGATCTGCACGAGGCAGAACGACAGTGCCAATATCCCTTCCCTCAAGAACGACGCCACCCTGTTTCGCCATCCGTCGTTGCTCGCGGACGAGAACTTTGCGCACAGGCTGATGGCTACTTACCGTGCTCACGCTTCTGGTGACACGGGCTGACCGAATTTGCTGGGTTACGTCTCGCCCATCGACAAGGACACGATTTGAGCCGTCGGCTCGTTCGAGCTGGATACGAGTCCGTTCAAGGAGCGCACTGATATGCTCGACATCCTCCAACGCGATCGCTTCTTCGAGTACCCGAAGGGTGATCGCGCGGTACATCGCGCCCGTATCGATGTGTAGATACCCCAATCTTTGGGCCACGAGCCTCGCAGTTGTGCTTTTGCCGGAGGCCGCAGGACCGTCGATCGCTATGACGATTTGGCGCAAATTCTTCAAACTTGGGTTCAAAATATAAGCAAATTATGAGTTGAGAGCAACCAATTTTCTTTCTGTTCTTGAGAAGTCTTCCTTCGTCGTTTGTGCGCCTCGTCGTTGACGTTTCGTCTTTTCCATGAATATGACGTATCTTTGTTCGTCATGAGGAAGCTCACGCACGCTGAAATCGCAGAAAACAGAAAAAAGATCGAGACGATCCGGGCTTCTGATCGGCTTCCGGTGACTGTCATCGTCGACAACGTTCGGAGTCTCTACAACGTTGGCTCGATCTTTCGAACCTCCGACGGCGTTCTGCTTGAGAAGCTTATCCTGACTGGATTCACTCCGACCCCACCAAGAAAGGAGATTGAGAAAACTGCACTGGGATCAACACTGACTGTTCCGTGGGAATACGTGAAGAATCCACGGGACGCGCTTGCTTCGCTGAGAAAGTCAGGAGTCAAAGTCTGGTGCCTGGAACTTACCGACGTCCCTTGCCCCTACTATGATCTCGAGCCCGCCGACTTTCCCCTTGGCCTCGTCCTTGGAAATGAGATTACGGGCGTTTCGAAGGAGGTCATCGCCGAGTGTGATGCGGCCCTCGAAATCCCTCAATTCGGAATCAAACAATCTCTCAACGTTGCCGTGGCGTACGGTATTGCAATCTTCGAGTTGAGTCGTATTTGGAGATCGAATCGGTCGTCCGGGTAGTTCATTCCGCCGTCCCGTGGAAGCTCGATCACCACACGCTCCAGTCACATGGAACACTCCAAGCTCACCCCTGTGTCGAACAAATCGAATTCCCGAGAGAAGGATCGATCAGCAGAGAGGACAAGACTCTTTTTCATTCCACCCAACGATGTTCCGCGTCCAGCTTTCCTTCTCACCAACTCTCCTCAGTATGTCATCGTGTAGAAATCTTCCTTTTCGTGGGTGTGAATTCTCAACACGCTTGCCCGCACAAGCTGAATCAAGATGCGAGATGCACGCCGATGTGAAATGTTCACCAACTTTCCAAACTGCTTCACCGTGATTCTTTGATTGTGATCGAGATAGTCAAAGAGCCTCCTCTCGTTCTCACCAATGCTGATGCGCAAGGGTGGAGAATCCGGGCTCTCCGATCGCAAAATGTTGACCACCTCTTTGCTTGCGACAACGGTTTTGTCCCTCACACGAATCAGGACCTTGGAATCCGTTTCCCCAGAACCGTCTTCTTCAACGACAAGGCAATGAGGTTTCTCGTCGCTCTCGTCGACGGTCACGATGATGAGGTCTTTCCCTTTGTAGGGGATAATCTCAATGACCGGATCGATCGGTGGATCGCAGAATAATCTCCCTGCGGTCTGAATCATCTCAACTTCGGTCTTTTCACTCTCCACTCCGACAATCGTCTTGTCGTCGTCGACACCGAAGAGAATCGTCCCGCCTTTTGTATTCGCGAAGCCGATGAGCGCGCGGGCGACCTTTTCGGGGCTCGAAACCTTCCGCTTAAACTCAAGTTGAGATCCTTCCCCCTCTTCCAACAGAAGTCTGAGCTCGCTGATGATCATAGTCGTGTTCGAGAGCGCCGATGCGCGCAATGCGGTCCCCGAAAGCGAGGTCGCTGCGAGCGATCAGGCAAGTTAGAGTCCCCGCGCCGCCATTCGATCCAGAATGATACGTGAGCGGCGCGCGACATATCGTGAATCTCCATCGGCGCGAAAACGACGAGGACTGGGGATAACTGCCGCCAGACGCGCACACTCCTGGCGCCCCAGCAACGATACCGACTTGCCAAAATAGTGTTGCGATGCAGCTTCGATTCCGTAGAGCCCGTTTCCCCACTCGATGACATTCAAGTACAGTTCCAGAATCCTCGATTTGCTCAATGTGCGCTCCATATACCAGGTCAGGATCCACTCTTTGAGCTTTCGAAGAGGATTCTTCGATGAGGACAGGAAGAGGTTTTTTACAAGTTGTTGCGTAATCGTGCTCGCTCCTCTAGCCGGTCGTCCTTCTTCGAGATTTCGTTTCATCGACTCTTTGAATTCAAACCAATCGAATCCTTCGTGAGACCAAAACGTTCCGTCTTCTGCCACGATCACGGCGTTGACCGCGTCCTTCGGGATTGTTCTCAGAAGCACCCATCGCTGAGACTTTTTGAACGGCTTCCCTTCGTCACGTGCTCTTTGCGCGTGCTCCTTCATGAATGCCGTCTCAGGGGGATTTGTGGTCTGATACCGCTTGATTTCGCCATAGGGGAGGAGAGCAAGTTCGATGAACAACCACGCTCCTACGGCCAGAAGGATTGACGTGATCTTATGAGCCTTGACCCACAGGAGGAGCCGCGCGGCGCGTGTTTGGTTCGGTCCATCTTCAGCAATCATGGTCAGCAACCTGAGGATCGTCTTCGGCTGTCGAGGAAACTCTGCAGCATGATCGCCGCAGCCATCGCATCGACTCTCCCTTTGTTCTCTCTTCGATCCTTCCGTTTCGTCCCCATTTGGAGCAAGGATCGATGGGCAAGTGTGCTCGTGAACCGTTCATCCCACGAGAGCACTTCAACGTGTATGGCCTTCTTCAGTTGGATGACGAACATCTCGACCTCGCGGGCTTTTTGTGCTTTCTGCCCCTTAAGATTGAAAGGCATACCGACGACGATCAGATTGACATGCTCGCGGTCCACGATCTCCTTCAGCTTCACGAAGAGTGAGTTGTTGTTCTCGACGCTCCCGAGCGATTGAGCGATGATGTGAAGCGGGTCGCTGACGGAAACGCCCACCCGACGGGAGCCGAAATCAATACCGAGGATTCTTCCTTGGTCGTCCAACGATTCACTCCTGTTCCATCGTCATCTTTATGGATCCCCTATGCAGTAAACCGCTCGACTTCTAAAATCCCATCTACTCGTTTGATTTTTTCGATTACACGGGCGAGGTGTTCCGTGTTCTTTACGTACAAGATAATCTGGCCATCAAACATTGCGCCTCGTGAATCGACGTTGACGCTTCGAATGTTCGTGTCCTGGTAGGAAGAGATTGCATGCGTCACGTCGCTGAGCAAGGCTGGCCGGTCTTTTCCCGAGACCCGGATCGCTGCGATAAAGTCTGCACCGCTTGCGGGGGGCCAGCCGACTTCCACGAGCCGCTCGCTCTCTGCCATCCGCATCGAAATCACGTTTCGACAATCTTTCCGGTGGATCTTGATCCCCTCCCCGATGGTGACAAAGCCGACGATTTCGTCGCCAGGGATGGGGTTACAGCATTTGGCGTATTGGTGCATGAAATTGTCGCTGGTCCCGAGGATGGAGATCCCACTGGTGATTTCACGCGCGGTATTGATGAACTTTTTGAAGAGCGATTGCGCCTCTTCCACGCCCCGAGCAGCTTCTCCGCCCGGAGGATGCTTGGTGTGGCGGATGAGTTGCTCGATCACGGTGTCGGGATCGATCTTTTGTTCTGCAACATCGAGGAAGAATGATTGGAGGTTGTCGATGTGCATCGTGTGGAGAAATCTGACCAATTCGTCATCGTTTACCCGCGCCTTCTCGCGCTTGAGCTTCTTTTCCCAAATCTCTCTCCCCCGCTCTGCTTTCTTTCGAAGCTCATCTTTGATCCATTTACGGATATGCGACTTGGCTTTATGCGTGACGACGAACTTGTCCCAGTCCGTATTCGGCGTCTGACTCTTCGACGTGATGATTTCGACCTGATCACCGCTTCGGAGCAGCGTGTTCAGAGGGACGATACGGCCGTTTACCTTCGCCCCGATGCAGTGGAATCCAATGTTCGAGTGAATCTCGAACGCGAAGTCGACAGGCGTAGAACTTCGGGGCAGAATCTTCAAATCGCCTTTCGGCGTGAACACGTAGATCTCGTCCTGGTAGAGGTTGAGCTTGAAGCTCTCCATCAATTCTTTCGGGGTTTCCTCGCTCTTCTGTTCGAAGATCTCCCGAACCCAATTGACCCAGCTCTCGAGTTCTTTGTCGATGTTGGATTTATTCTCCTTGTACATCCAGTGAGCGGCGACGCCCTTTTCCGCAACTTCGTGCATTCCCCTTGTCCGTATTTGCACCTCGACGAGTTTGCCGCCCGGGCCCACAACGGTCGTATGGATGGACTGGTAACCGTTCTTTTTCGGAATGGAGATGTAGTCCTTGAAGCGCTCCGGAATCGGTTTGTAGATTTCCGAAACGATGCCGTAGACCAGGAAGCACGCATTATTGTCGAGCGTATCAAGGACGAATCGAACGGCGAACAGATCATAGATTTCATCCAGCGGCTTTGCGCGTTTCAACATCTTGTTGTAGACGCTAAAGAGATGCTTTGGACGTCCCTCGAGCTCGTACGCGAGCTCCTCTTCCTTCAGCCTCTTCTCGATGGGGGCAACGAATTTCTTGATATAATGTTCACGCTCACGGCGCCGTGACTTCAACTGCCGGGCGATCTGATCGTACTCCTCGCGATGAAGGAATTTGAACGACAGATCTTCCAGCTCCCACTTGATCTTCGCGAGTCCGAATCGATGGGCGAAGGGTGCGTAGATTTCAAGAGTTTCCTTGGCGAGTCGCTCTTGTTTGTCCGAGGGAAGGTACTCGAGCGTGCGCATGTTGTGCAGCCGATCGGCGAACTTAATGAGCATCACCCGGATATCGTTGACCATCGAAAGAAGAAGCTTGCGATAGCTCTCGGCTTGAGTAACCTCGTGACTCCGGAAAATATCCGTGATCTTCGTCGCTCCGTCTACAATCTCGGCCACAGTACTACCGAACTCCTCCCGGATATCTTTGAGACCAAACTCCGTGTCCTCCACCACATCGTGCAGAAGAGCGCTGGCAATGGACACATCGTCAAGCGGAATTTCTTTGGCAACGATCATTGCGACTTCGTACGGATGATGGAAATAAGGCTCCCCGGATGCCCGTAGATCGTGCTTGTGCGCTTCCAGACTCATCGCAAACGCGCGAGCGATCAGATCCTCATCGACCGTCCGAAGGTTCTTTCGGCAGATCGTCAAAAGATCGTCAAGCTTTTTCTTGTACTGACCGTTGATCATCCTGAATTAGAATATACGGTTGTAACTACTCACCTTGACTTGTTGCCCACTAAATACGCGAACTACACGAACGTGAGAAGCGATCAGAGAACATCTGTATGTTGAAAGAAATCATTTTGCGTTCTCCGTGCTTGCCCCGACAATCTTCCGGTCGGG
>DMMN01000219.1 GCA_003453835.1 Bacteroidota bacterium
CATCGGAAAATTCCAGGGCGTGATGATGGCAGCAACCCCAATCGGGACGCGCATCGCCATGTTGAACTTGTTGGGCAACTCGGATGGAACGGTGTGGCCGAACAGTCTTCGCGCTTCAGACGCAGCATAGTACGCGGTGTCAATCCCTTCCTGCACGTCGCCCCGTGTCTCGATCAGGACCTTCCCCATCTCTCGCGTCATCTCCCGTGCAATCTCTTCTTTGCGGGCGACGAGGAGGTCTCCTGTTTTCTTGAGAATATCTCCACGTTTCGGTGCCGGGACAAGCCGCCACGACTCAAACGCCGTACGAGCGGCTTTCACCGCATCGAGCACATCCTCCTTGCCGGAAAGCGGAAACGTGCCGATGAGCTCGTCCCAGTTGNNAATCGAGCCACTTGCCGTTTATGTAGTTTTGAAATTTCTTCGACATCGTTTTCCTTCGGTTAGGTTAATCATCAAGCCCGGTTTAGGAAGTTTTCAAGCACAAAGATCTTTCGAATGCGAAACTGCAGCGGACTTTCCACGAACGCGATTGCCTTGAGGCTTTCAAGTCCGGAAACGAACCACGGATCGCGGATCGCGGGAACGGCTTGCAGCCAATCCGGCGCCGGGAGGCCAAGCTCTTTGCAGAGGTATTCTGCCGTGGAAGCAAGAAGCGCATCAAATCTCTCGGTTGAAAGCGGAAACGCGTCTTCGACCGCNNCATCCCGATGACGGCGGAAGTCATCTACAAAATCCATCAGGTGAATCAACCAGTATTGAGGATCTGACTCGATCTTTTCCCTTGTCTCACGAAGCGTAATCATTGTTGGAGAAGCTCTTCGACAAAGAACCTCGTCGCGGCTCGAATTTGTCCGTTCGGATAGTATTTCTCAAGGATCGAAAACACTTCTTCCGGCTTAGTAATGCGAAGATGTCTCAAAAGAATCGAAACATCCTCCCTGTCTGTAGCATCAACGCGAGCGGCAAGTGTCTTCATTGCCAGAAGATAGTCAGGCTCGGGCACGTAGACCTTCAGGGCCGGAAGATTAAGGTAGACGCGTTGAGGATGCTGAACGAGGAAGTCCTTAACGCCGTCGTTGAGCCAATCTTCGCTGAGATCGAATCGAGACGCGATGCGTCTTGCCGCATCCCGCATCTGATGTGCCGGCTGGAAGACCGCATCGATATCCTTCGTGCTTGGGCGAGCCTGATACACAAGACACATGACGGCACCGCCGTACAGGCAAATCTCGCCTTTGATATTATTGTGCTCCATCTCTTCTCCCAACAACGTCAAGTACGTTTGAATCTCTTCCCCAGTCATCATCCAGACAATCCCATTCGTTTGAAAATGTAATCGACGTGTTTCAAGCTGCGCTGCGTGTCAAACAACGCATCCAGCTCGTCCTTGCCCAACTGCTCCGCCACTTCCGCACTCATCTCCAGCAACGCTCTGAAGCTCTGCTTCGTTTCCCACGCCTTCATTGCATTCTCCTGGACGATGCGATAGGCATCCTCACGCTTCATTCCTTTCTTCGTCAATGCCAACAGGACCTCCTGCGAGAAGATGAGGCCGTGGGTCTTGTTCAGATTCGCTTCCATCGTGTTCGGGTACACCAGGAGTTTCTCGACGACCGACGTAAACTGCACGAGCATGTAATCGAGGAGGATGCAGCTATCCGGAATGATCACTCGCTCGACGGAAGAGTGCGTGATGTCGCGCTCGTGCCAGAGCGCGACGTTTTCCATCGCCGCCAGCGCGTTCCCCCGAAGGACCCGCGAGAGTCCCGCAATCCGCTCGCACGTTATCGGATTTCGTTTGTGCGGCATCGCGGAGGAGCCCTTTTGCCCTTTGGAGAAGTACTCCTCCACCTCCAACACCTCCGTCTTCTGGAGATGTCGGATTTCGGTTGCGAACTTCTCCAACGAGCAGGCGCAGAGTGCCAGGGCGTTCATGAATTCCGCATGCCGATCGCGCTGCAAGACTTGCGTAGAAATGGGAGCCGGCCGCAATCCCAGTTTCTCGCACACATGCCTCTCTACGAATGGATCGAGATGCTGGTAAGTCCCAACGGCCCCCGATATTTGTCCAACTGAGATGGTGCTCAACGCCGCCTTGAGGCGCTCGATGTTGCGTTCCGTTTCGGAAAACCAAAGAGCGAGCTTGAGTCCGAGCGTGATGGGCTCTGCGTGAATGCCGTGCGTTCGCCCGATCATGATCGTATGTTTGAACTCCTTCGCACGCCGACCGAGCACGTCACGAAGCAGCTCCAAATCCTTCAAGAGCAGCTCCGCCGATTGTTTCATCTGAACGGCGAGTGCTGTGTCGAGAACATCGGAGGAGGTCATGCCGAGATGAATGAAGCGGGATTCCGGCCCGACGTATTCTCCTACATTCGTCAGGAAGGCGATCACGTCGTGCTTGACTTCATTCTCAATCTCCAGCACACGAGCGACATCGAAGTTTGCTTTTGAGCGAATGACTCCGACGGCTTCCTTGGGTATCACTCCGAGCTCCGCTTGTGCCTCACACGCAAGGATCTCAATCTCCAGCCAGATGCGGAGTTTGTTTTCATCCTCCCATATNNCCATATTCTGCCCATCTCGGGGCGAGTGTAACGCTGGATCACGGTGGTCCTCTCTTGCTACGATTTCTGTTCGAGTCGAAGTTGGAGATCGATCATCTTCCGCTCGCGATAGATCTTGAGCTTCAGAATATCTCCGGCACTCGCGTCTCCCAGAAGCCCAAAGAGCTGATCCTCCGAACTGACCTTCTCTCCGTTCACTTCAAGAATGATGTCGCCCACTTTGACTCCCGCTCGTTCGGCGGGACTGTTCCGATAGATGTCACTCACGATGATGCCTTCAACCTGAGACAAACNNGCGCGCCACGCGAGCGTCAACCGCCTGCGACTCGAAGCCGGTCCACACGTTGCGAACGACCTTTCCCTTCCTCCGCAGATCGGCAACGACTTTTTTCACCTTGTTGATGGGAATCGCAAAGCCATAGCCGACGAACGTTTGGCTCACGCCGCCGGTGTAGATCAACGTATTGATGCCTATGACCTCTCCGAGGCTGTTCACGAGCGGGCCGCCGCTGTTGCCTCCATTAATGGCCGCATCGGTTTCGATCATGTCTCGATACACGGCGTTGTTTTGCCTGCCGAGGTTCATGCCCGTCGAGCTGATGACACCGACGGTCACCGTGGGCTTGTCGTTGATTTCGAAAAGGCCAAACGGATTGCCGAGAGCGATGGCCCATTCTCCAATGATGATATCGTCAGAATTGCCCAACGTCGCGAAGGGGAGATCTTTGCTTTCGACCTTCAAGAGAGCGAGATCGGAAAGAGGATCGGATCCGACCAATTCAGCCTGCAATCTTTTCCCCCCAACCAGTGTCACCGTGATTTCTGAGGCATTACCCGCGACGTGGAAGTTTGTAACGATATAGCCGTCCGGAGAGATGATAACTCCGGAGCCCAAGTTCTTCACCTGATAGCGCTGCGGACCGACGAATTGCCGCCAAAAAGGATCGTCCCCAAAGAAGCGCCGAAAGAATGGATCACCCTGGAAGAGTCCCTGTTGCTCTCGAATCTCCGTTACGTTGATACCCACGGTTGCCGGGCTCACTTTGGCGATCGCCTGGGTGAGAGCATTTCTCCTCGATGATGCGATTTGACCACCTTCTTGCGGCGTCGCCCGCAGCTCCGCTGACGCCGGGAACGCTGCTTCATAACTTCTTTCCGTCTCGTTCCCCGACGGATGAGGAGTCGCCGACGTCGGCCTGATCGAGTAGCCAATCCCCACTCCCGCAAGGAGGGGAAGCAAGAGAACGAGCAAGAGTCTATAAGACTGTTTCATAGCTTGACCAGAAGAGTTTTATGAGAATTCGACGAAGGACGTCACCCCTGTCCGGCAGGGACATTCCTCCACAGATCGCGAACCACATCATGGTGACTCAGCAGGAGGATTGAGCTGGTCAATGATGAAAAGATGAGGAACTGCGAAAGATCCGGGTCCGCCAGGTTCACGCCTCTCACCACGCCCCAAGGCAAAACGCCCAGAAGAGTGGGCGTAAAAAGAATTGCCACGATATTGGACGTGAGGATGTCCCGCTTCGCGATCCTCGCAACCACCCAGAGTGTGCACCAGACGATCGTGTAGCTGAAACCTAGAATGAACATGCCGCCGGCCGTCGTTGAAAGACCTCTCCCTCCTTTGAACTTCAGCCACACCGGATAGTTGTGCCCGAAGATGGCGCCGTACAGACAAACTGCCTGCAGCCAAAACTCCCGACCTCCGAACACTGCGAGCGCGAGCACTGCGGCGAGTCCCTTTACACCATCGAGAATGCCGACGACGATTCCCGTGGCCTTTGAACCCGTCACGAAAAACGCGTTGAATCCCCCAACATTTCCACTCCCCGCCTCACGAATGTCGAGATTGTTCTTCGTGCGCACGATGAGGTAGCCGATGGGGATGGATCCGACGAGATACCCGCCGAGGAACACCAGAACGTATGTGACCACGCCGATGCGGCTGATTCTATTGATGTGAATAAGTTTACGATGAGAAATTACTGAAAAGGGGTGCTAGAAGCAAGGTAGCGAAACGACTCTTCTTTTTCCGATTTTAGGTGGGAGATAGGTGGGATTCCGGGATTCGCCAGAGCCAAATCTCTGCGCGATTCAGAGAAATTCAGAGGAATAAGACGGGTGAAGATCCGTGCGGATTTGTGGTAATACCCATGGTGCTTGGTGGCTGCGAGAGGAGAGCATGGTGTGCCGTCAGTGCGCCCCCGTCTCGCCCTTCGCACCGCGCGTCATGAGATCGCGCGTCGCCTGCTGCGGATCTTTTCCTTCGAAAAGGACCTTATAGACTTCGGTGATGATGGGGAGTTCGATGCTGAACTTCTTTTCGATTTCGAGAGCCGAGCGGGCCGTGGCGGCACCTTCTGCGACCATCACCATTTCTCGTAAGACATCCTCCAGCTTTCGTCCTTTGCCGACTTGTTCGCCGACATACCGGTTGCGGCTGTGCCGGCTCATGCACGTCACAATGAGATCTCCGACTCCCGAGAGTCCGGCAAACGTTCGTGGCTGCGCGCCCAGCTTCACTCCGAGGTTTGTAATCTCATAGATTCCGCGCGTCATGATGGCGGCCTTCGTGTTGTCACCGAATCCGGCTCCATCACTGATGCCGGCGGCAACCGCAATCACGTTTTTCAGCGCGCCGCCAAGCTCCACGCCCCGAATATCCTCATTTACATAGACGCGAAAATAGGGAGTTAAGAACGCCTCCTGCACGATCTTGGCGGTCTTCATCTTGTAGGAAGAGGCAACGACGGCTGTGGGGATTTGCTTCGACACCTCCTCCGCGTGGCTTGGGCCGGAGAGGATTGCCAGGTTTTCTTTCTTTTCGTGTTGGAAGACATCCAGCATGACCTCGGACATCGTCATCAGCGAGTCGTTCTCGATTCCTTTGGCGACGTTGCAGATGATGGTTCGTTCCAGATCGAGGTGGGCGATTCTCGTGATAACAGATCGGAGAAACTGCGATGGGACAGCCGCGACGATCATAGTGCGTCCCGTCGAGGCGATCTCGATGTCGGTCACGATCTTAAGGCCGGGTGGAAGGAAGATACCGGGGAGGAATGCAGGGTTCTCTCTCTTTTCCTTCATCAACGCCGCCTGCTCGGCTTTGTACGTCCAGAGGTTTACGTCGTGTCCGTTGCCCAGCAGAACCAATCCCAGCGTTGTTCCCCAGCTTCCAGCGCCAAGAACGGTGACTTTCATGGAGATATGAACGGTGTTGGTGGAAGAGGACGCTTACCCGCCGAGCCGTGCCGGCGGTAAGGTGAAGGGGCGAATGACCGGAATATCTTCAGGTCTCGGAGACTTCTTCCCGGGAAAAGAGCCTGATGCGGTTTTCAGTCCCTTCCAGCAACCTCTTGATATTTTGCCTATGAGAGTAGACGAGAAGGATGGCCACGGAAAGGCTGAAGGCGATCAACGTTTTATAACTGTGGATCTCATCGCCAAAGATGTTGTGGCGGACGAAGAGCGAGAGCGGAAAGGCAACTGCGCCGGAAATGGAGCCGAGCGAAACATACTTCCACGCGATGAAGACGATAAAAAACACTCCCACCGAAATGGCGAACTCCGTCGGGGTGATGCCGATGAGCATGCCGGCGCCTGTGGCGATGCCTTTGCCGCCTTTGAAACCGGCAAATACGGTCCAGATATGCCCAACGATTGCGGCACCACCACAGATCATCTGAATAATCGTGAAGTCATCAAAAGGCGTTCGGTTATAGAATGGAAGCGTCGGATCCCAAAACAAGCGCGCGATGATCGTCGTCGCCAGGACTCCCTTACCGATGTCAACGATTGAAACGAGCAAACCGGACTTCCATCCAAGAACGCGGAAGACATTCGTTCCGCCCGCATTGCCGCTCCCCTTCGTCCGAATGTCGAAGCCATGGAGCCACTTCGAAAAAATAATACTCGTGGGAATGGAGCCTGCGATGTAGCTCAACAAGATCACGATTGCCAAATTGAACATCGGTCACGTTCCTTTCGTGCTATCCTTGATTCAAAAAGTGCTCAATATTAGGAAGTTGACGGACAACATGCAACAGGTTTTCTTCGACAAAACCTTCGATTTCCTCTTAGGCGAGGCCTGTGTGTTTCCAGCGATCCAGGATGAGCCGACCCAACTCCAGATCCTCTTGCGTCGTAATCTTGATGTTATCGTACGATCCTTCGACGATCTTCGCCCTCACACCAAGCCGTTCCACGAGAGCTGCCTCGTCAGTCGAATAGAATCTCTCCTTCTTGGCCTTCTCAAACGCCCTCAACAACAATCCGGAAGTGAACGCCTGAGGAGTCTGGATCATCCACAATGCGTTGCGGTCGACTGTTTCGTCGAAGAACCCACCGCCGGTCGAGCGACGGATCGTATCTTTCGGCTGGACTGCCAGCACCGCCGCGGTGTGCTCCTTGCACGCCCTGATGAGTGTTGATATCCGCTTCGCTTCAACAAAGGGACGGACTCCATCATGGACAAGCACAATATCGGTTGCCTTGAGCATCAGTTTCTTGAGAACGTTGTAAACCGAATCCTGGCGCTTCTCTCCGCCCACGGTTACTTTGCCGACTTTGTGGAGACGATAGCGCGAGACGAGCGCCTCCATTTCGACGATCGACTGTTCCGGTACCGCTACCGCAATCTCGTCGACGTCCGAACAGTGCTCGAAGCGCTGCAGCGTGTGAACGATGATCGGCTTCTCCCTCAAGGTGAGGAATTGCTTTCGCACCTCGCCTCCCAACCTCGTGCCGGCACCGGCAGCGGGGACGACGACATAGACTTTGGGTCGGGTTCGTGGCATGAGTCGGGAAAAAAACTATCCGGGAACTTGATCGAATGAAGCTGAACAAAACGCGCGGATACTTCTGCAGGAGGGGCATCGCCTGCCGGTTGGCGTATCACCTAGAGAAGCATCATCGCGTCGCCGTAGCTGTAGAATCTGTAAGAGTCTTTGATGGCTTTCTTGTACGCCCGCATGAGGAAATCGTGTCCGGCAAAGGCGCTCGAAAGCATCAGCAGCGTCGATTCAGGAAGATGGAAATTGGTGATAAGCCGGTCGGTAATCTTGAAGTCAAACGGCGGAAAAATGAACTTGTCTGTCCACCCCCTCGACGGCTTCAAGTGACCATCCGAGGTCACGCTTGACTCCAGCGCGCGGCAGGTGCTCGTCCCCACAACGAAGACATTGTGCTTCGAATCGATCGCCTTGTTGATGATATGAACCGCTTCCGGGACGATTTCAAAGTACTCGGAGTCCATCTTATGCTTTGTCAGGTCTTCGACCTCCACCGGACGGAACGTCCCTAATCCGACATGCAGCAGCACGGGGACGATCTTGACTCCTTTTGACTCGACCTTCTTAAGGAGCTGTTTGGTAAAATGGAGACCGGCAGTGGGTGCCGCAACCGCCCCCAGCACGCGGGCATAGACGGTTTGATACGTTTCCTTGTCCTTCTCGGTCGCATCGCGCTTGATATAGTACGGCAGCGGCGTCATCCCGATCCGTTCGATGATCTTGAAGAAGTCTCCTTTGTGGTTAAAGCGGACGGTTCTCCCGCGGGATGTCGTGTTGTCGATCACCTCACACCAGAGCTTGCCATTGTCGAAGAAGATCTTGTTGCCGATCCGAACCTTCCGCGCCGGGTCGACGATGACATCCCAGATGTTCTCCTCGGCATTCAGTTCACGAAGGAGGAACACCTCGATCTTGGCGTTCGTCTTCTCCTTCTTGCCGAACAGACGGGCTTGAAAGACCCTCGTTTCGTTCACGACGAGACAGTCGCCCTTGCTCATGAAGTCCACAATCTCGAAGAATTTCCGCTCGTCGATCGATTCATCCGCACGGTTGAGAACCATGAGCCGCGAGTGGTCTCGCGGCTTCATGGGGTATTTTGCCACCAGGTTCCTCGGCAACGGGTACTTGAAATCAGAGAGCTTCATGGCTCCTTCACCCTTTCATCAAAGAATATAATACGAGTCCCACTAGCGCTTGCGAGAGACCTTTTTTGTGGTCTTCTTCAGCAACTTCGTCGAGGCCTTCTTGCCACGCTTTCGCGCAGGTTTCGTGGCCGTTGGCTTGTCGTTCAGAAGTGCCGCGCGGGCCGCCGCAAGGCGTGCAATGGGAACCCGAAACGGCGAACAACTCACATAGTGGAGACCGATCAAGTGACAGAACTCGATGCTGGACGGGTCGCCCCCATGCTCACCGCAGATACCCAATTTGATGCTGGGGCGCGCGGAGCGACCTTTCTCGACGGCAATCTTCATCACCGCACCCACGCCGGCGCGGTCAAGAACCTCGAACGGGTCCTTCGGATAAATTTCCTTTTCAACGTACGGAACCAGGAAGCGCGCAGCGTCATCGCGGCTTACACCGAGAGTGGTTTGCGTCAGGTCGTTCGTTCCGAAACTGAAGAACTCGGCCACTCGGGCAATCTCGTCGGCGGTCATGGCGCCGCGGGGAATCTCAATCATCGTCCCGACGAGGTAGGGGAACTTCACTCCCTGTTCCTTCATGACATCCTCGGCGGTTTTGCGGACGATCGCCGCCTGGTGCTCCAGTTCTTTGACATGGCCCACGAGCGGTATCATCACCTCCGGCTCGACGGGTATGCCACGTTTCTTCACGTCTGCCGCCGCCTCAAAGATGGCGCGCGATTGCATTTCGGTGATCTCGGGATAGACGACGCCGAGACGGCAGCCGCGGAACCCAAGCATCGGGTTGAACTCGTGGAGCGACTCAACCCGTTGCTTCACTTTCTCGTACGAGATGCCCATCTGGTTCGCGAGCTCTCGCTGCGAAGGCTCTTCATGCGGCAGGAATTCGTGCAGCGGCGGGTCAATCGTGCGTATCGTGACCGGCCGGCCGTTCATGACTTCGAAGATGCCCAAGAAGTCCGCGCGCTGGAGGGGCAAGAGTTTTGCGAGCGCCGCTTTCCGCTGCTCTACCGTGTCCGCGAGGATCATCTCACGCATCGGGCCGATCTTCCCTTCACCGAAGAACATATGCTCCGTGCGCGTCAAACCGATCCCTTCCGCCCCGAACGCGACGGCGTTGGCCGACTGATCCGGCTGGTCTGCGTTCGTGCGAATCTTCAGCTTCCGGTATTTGTCCGACCATTGCATGATTTTGGCGAACTCCTGATAGACCGGTGCGTCCGTCGGATCGAGCGTCTTGTCGATGAGCACCTGAAGAACTTCCGACGGCTTCGTGTTGAGCTTCCCCAGAAGAACTTGGCCGGTTGTTCCATCAATCGAAACCCAATCCCCCTCCTTGACCACCTGGCCGTTGACGTGCATCGTGTGAGTGGCATAGTCGATGTCGAGCTCGTTGCAGCCGGCGACACAGACTTTCCCCATCTGGCGCGCAACGAGGGCAGCGTGTGAGGTCATCCCTCCTCGTGCCGTAAGGATTCCCTCGGCGGCGTCCATGCCTTTGATGTCCTCCGGAGACGTTTCAATCCGGGTCAGGATCACTTTCTCTCCGCTCTTCGCCCATTGTTCGGCGTCGTGGGCGTTGAAGACCACTCGACCCGTTGCCGCGCCGGGACCGGCGTTGAGGCCTTTTGCCAACAGCTTACCCGACTTGACGGCTTCTTCTTTTTGTTTGAGATCGAAGATAGGTCTGAGCAACTGGTTCAGCGCGTCGGGCTCGATGCGCTGGAGTGCCTCCTTGTCGGTGATCAGCTTCTCCTGCACCATATCGACGGCGATCCTGATGGCCGCAAACGCGGTTCGCTTTCCCACGCGACACTGAAGCATATAGAGCCGGCCTTGCTGCATGGTGAACTCGATGTCCATAACGTCACGATAGTGCTTCTCGAGGATCCTCCGGATCTTGTCAAGTTGTCCGTAAAGCTTCGGATCCTGCTCTGCCAGTTGCGAGATCGGCAGCGGCGTGCGGATACCCGCNNTGCACGTTGACGGCCGTCCCCCACCAACTTGGGATGTCGTACATCTTCCGGTATGCGATCGCGCGCTCGTTCATCCATGATCCGAACACGGCACTGACGGCTCCCCAGAGTTGCTGCCACGGGTCGTCGGGAAAGTCCTTCCCCGTCTTTTCCTTGACCGCGGCTTTGAACCGAACGACGAGATCCTTCAGGTCTTCCGCAGACAGGTCGGTGTCGTAGTGAACATCCTTCTCTTTCTTCTTCTGCTCG
>DMMN01000101.1 GCA_003453835.1 Bacteroidota bacterium
CTTGCCTGATGCAGCTTCCGCCGCTGCTTGTTCGGCCACGAGGAGGGAGGCCGCCGTACGGGCCTTCAATGCCTTCTTGTCGAGCACTATCGTCAAATACCGAAGAATGTTCTCATCCAGAAAGTAATGTCGTTCGAGTTTTGCGATGAGATCGCCCGGTGCTTCGAATTCGATGACGACATAGAAGCCGTTGTTCTTCTTTTTGATCGGGTAGGTGAACCGTTTCCGGCCCCACTTGACCACCTCCCGAGCTCCACCGCCGTGCTTGCCAATGAGGTCCTTGACTTTCTCGATGATCGTGTCGATTTGCTGATCATCGAGCGACGCGTTCACAATGAACGTCGTCTCATAGATCTGTTTCCGTTGTTCCATCGTGTGTTCCCTTTGGACTTTGATGATGATTCGGCCCCAGCCGTGGGAGAGCAGACTGGAGCAGGGGTTGATTAGATTTCAATGCCGGATGTGCGATACCTCGTTTCCGGCTTTCGGGCTGCGATCATACTTCATGTTGTCTGTTTCGTGTTGAACGCGTTCATCGTTTTCGTCAGGCCATGTTGCAGAAGGAAGAGACACGCATCTGCCGCTTTGTTGATCATCGCCGTTGCGGCCGGTTGCTCTTCCTTTGTAAACTGCTCCAGCACGAATTCGGCCATCAACGATTTGTCGCCCGGAACGGACGCCGAGGCGATCCCGCATCGCAATCGGGGAAACGATTCCGATTGGAGGTGATAGATCACCGAGTACAGACCGTTGTGTCCACCATCGCTTCCCGTCGTGCGCAGCCTGAGCATGCCGAGGGGGAGTTGAAAATCGTCACAGACCAGAAGGAGTTGCTCGAGAGGTGCATCAAAGCGCTCTCGCACATCCAGAACTGCCGATCCGCTGCCATTCATATACGTCAGCGGCTTGATTAAGACGACATCCCCGCCGTCGAAGGAGCCTTCCGCTATCAGATAGTCGCCCTTGCCTTCCCTCAACACGAGCCGCAGTCTGCTCGCGACGGCGTCAACCACTTCAAAACCAACATTGTGTCTCGATCCTTTGTAGCGGCTGCCTGGATTGCCGAGACCAATGATGTACTGCATAAGATGGCAATTCTACTTCTTCTCTTTTTCTTCTTTTGAAGAAACGGCACCTTCGGCGCCTTCTTCGACTTTCTTCCCCTTGGAGATAACTTCCGGTTCTGCCGGGGCGGCCTCGGCCGGCAGAGCGCCCGGTACTGCTTCCGCTTCCTTCAGGACCGTTGGAGGAACGACCGCCACGACGGTGCTACTTTCGTTCTCGAGTATCTTGACGTTGGGCATGGTCAGGTCGCGCACGTGAACAGACTTGTTGATCTCCAGCGCCTCGACATTCACCTCAAAATGATCGGGGATGAACTTCGGGAGACAGGAGACTTTAAGGCGGTGCAAGATGTGTTGGAGAATCCCGCCATCCTTCACACCCTTTGCGGTCCCGGCGATCGTAACAGGTACTTCGATCGTCAAGGCCTCATTTTCATTCAGGCCGAAAAGGTCGAAGTGCAACGGGCGATCGGTGACGGGATCGAACTGGATGTCGCGCAATATACATGTGTGTGATGACCCATCGTCCAGCTTCAGATTGATGACGTGGGTTGCGGTAGTCCTGTACAGCGGCTGAAGCGTTAACTCTCCCATCGAGATGGGGATGTTCTTCAGTCCGTGGCCGTAGTAAATCCCGGGAACCTTGCCGCCGGCCCTGAGCTGTTTTGCATGCTTCCCAAGGTCTTTCCTAATCTCTGCGTTGATCTNNATTAGCAGGTTGTTGAAAAACACATGTTGTGAGCCACTAAGACTTCAAGACACGAAGTTATTTTGGGTGAAACAGTGTCTGAACCGTAATCTCCGTGGCAAACATACTCTTCTATATTGTTTTCTTAGTGGCTTTGTGTCTTTATGGCGGATGCTTCCGGCTTTTTCAACAGCCTGTTAGATTTTATCCTTATCCACGTCAAACAAAGTGCTGATTGACTGGTTGTTGTGTGTTCGTGTTATCGATTCGGCGAAGACCTTTGCGACCGACCTCAGTTCTATCTTGCTTGATTTCCCTCTGACCGGGATCGAATCAGTAACGACGATGCTCTTCACGGCGGAGCTGTTGATTCGTTCCACCGCCCTTCCCGATAGAATCGGATGAGTGCAGGCCCCATAGACATCTTTGGCTCCATGCTGCTTCAGTGCCGCCACTGCGTTCACGAACGTGCCCGCCGTGTCGATCAGGTCGTCGACGATCAGAACATTCTTGCCATCGACCTTTCCAATGATGTTCATCACCTCCACCTCGTTTGCTTTCGGTCTTCGCTTGTCGATCAAGATGAGGTCGGCTTCCAGACGTTTCGCGTAGGACCGAGCCATCTTGATGCCGCCTACATCGGCAGAGACAACGACGAGGTTCGGGATCTTCTTTCTTCGAAAATAGCTGGTGAACACTGCCGAAGCGTAGAGGTGATCCATTGGAATGTCAAAGAAACCCTGAATCTGCGGTGCGTGCAAGTCCATCGTGATGACCCGATCAGCACCGGCTTCCGTGATCAGGTTCGCAACGAGTTTCGCCGTGATCGACACCCTCGGCTGATCCTTCCGATCTTGTCGGCCATATCCAAAGTACGGGATGACCGCCGTAATTCGCTTTGCAGACGCACGGCGGGCCGCGTCGATCAGAATCAAGAGCTCCAGCAGGTTCTCTGCCGGTGGCATGGTCGGTTGGACGACGAACACGTCATCCCCCCGAATATTGTCGCTGTACTTGACCCAGATTTCGCCGTCGCTGAAGTTTCTAATTTCGGCGTGGCCAAGCTGGACTCCGGATTCCCTGGCAATCTTCTCAGCTAGTGGCCGATTCGCGCGTCCGGCGAAGATCTTCAGTTTGCTCATTGGGGCCTCGGAGCTTGTTCAGGGCTACAGTATTGTTTCGTGTTCTCTTCGGACCGCTCCTCAATCCAACTCTACCTCGCCGCACTTCTTCTGCCCACCTGCCGAGATACCTACCACTTCATCCCACATACTTTGTCCGCTTGCTGGGGTGCCAGCTTGCCCCGATGATTCTATCGGGGGATTCGAACCTTGAGTCCTTCTGGCCGCGGATTCAAGATCCATTTGCT
>DMMN01000100.1 GCA_003453835.1 Bacteroidota bacterium
AGCCATCCAACAGGTGGAAGATGGACTGCGGGCGAAAGCGGAAAAGTTCATCTATGGTGTTGACGACGAGGAACTCGAGGAGGTGGTGGGGAAGCTGCTGTTGGAACGCGGGCTCACAATCTCAATTGCGGAATCGTGTACCGGAGGCTTGATTGCAGATCGGTTCACCAACGTCCCTGGAAGCTCCAGCTATTTCGAGCGTGGAGTCATAGCCTATAGCAACGCATCCAAAGTTACCATGCTTCAGGTCCCCTCTTCCCTTCTCGATGCCCATGGTGCCGTCAGCAAAGAAGTGGCGGAGGCCATGGCCGCGGGAATCAGAACCGTTTCAAAAACATCGATAGGTCTCTCTACGACAGGGATTGCCGGGCCAACCGGCGGGACCGGGGAAAAACCCGTGGGGCTTGTCTGGATCGGGTATTCTGATGCACAGGGAACCCTTGCCATCAAGTTTCATTTCGGTGAGGATCGACGTCGCGTAAAGGAACGGGCCGCGCAGGCAGCCCTGGAACTCGTGAGAAGGAAGCTGTTGAAAATCGACCACCGATGAAAATACGTTGTTTTATCGCCCTTCCCGCTTCTCCCGCTCTTCAGCAGGAATTTTCCCAACTGCAATTGAAGCTAAAAGCTTCCGAGGCTTCCGTCCGGTGGGAACGTCCCGAGAAATTTCATATCACGCTCAAATTTCTGGGTGATATTGAGGAATCTCGCCTTTCCTCCCTCACTTCATCGTTGAATGCATCGGTTCAGGAGATTCAATCTTTTACACTTAGCTTCCGCTCTGTTGGAGGATTCCCCTCCTCTGAACAACCGCGTATCGTTTGGGTCGGGGCAGACGATCATCCCACACTCGCCACACTGCATCAGCATGTCGAAGAGGTCTGTTCGACTTTTGACGTGAAAAAAGATGACCGCATGTTTCATCCCCATGTGACGTTGGGAAGAATCAAGGGCACGCACAACATTCATCGCTTGACTGAAGTTCTAAAAAATATTACTTTTGAACCGCTTGATTTTCGTTGCGCCGAGATCCGCACCATGCGCAGCGAGTTACTTCCAACCGGATCGAACTACACGCTGATGAGCGCGATTCCCTTACAACCGTAACTAGGAGTCTTCATGTCCGAGAACAATTCCAAAGAAGCACGCCTCCAAGCCCTGAAGCTTGCCATCGACCAGATCGAAAAACAGCACGGCAAAGGGGCCATCATGAAGTTGACAGAAGGCCCCATTGCCAAGATCGACGCGATTTCCACCGGCTCCATTTCGCTCGATGCCGCACTGGGCATCGGTGGAATTCCGCGGGGAAGAGTGATCGAAATTTTCGGTCCGGAATCCTCCGGCAAGACCACCATTTGCCTGCATGTCATCGCCGAGGCACAAAAACAGGGGGGCGTTGCGGCATTCATCGATGCAGAGCACGCACTCGACATTGCCTATGCGAAGAAACTCGGCGTGGACGTTAACAATCTCCTGCTTTCACAAACCGAGTTTGGCGAGCAGGCGCTGGAGATCGTCGAGACTCTGGTTCGAAGCGGCGCGCTCGATGTCGTCGTCATCGACTCCGTCGCGGCTTTGACTCCACGCGCGGAAATCGAGGGAGAGATGGGCGACCCGTCGATGGGTGTTCAGGCTCGACTGATGTCGCAGGCTCTTCGCAAGTTGACGGCGGCGATTAGCAAATCGAAAACAAGCGTGATGTTTACAAACCAGCTTCGCCAGAAGATCGGGATCATGTTCGGCAACCCCGAAACGACAACCGGCGGCAACGCGCTGAAGTTTTACGCTTCCGTTCGGATGGACGTTCGCAGAATCGAAGCGATCAAAGACGGCCAGAATGTCGTGGGGAACCGGACTCGTGTGAAAGTTGTGAAGAACAAGGTGGCCCCACCGTTCAAAGAAGCCCAGTTTGACATTCTCTACAACGAGGGGATTTCCCGGCTTGGCGACTTGATCGACATTGCGGTTGAGCAGAATGTGATTGCGAAGTCCGGCTCGTGGTTCTCCTACAAGGAAGATAGGATCGGTCAAGGACGTGATGCGGTGAAAACGTACCTCCAGGCCGATGCCGCGCTGGCAAAGGAAATCGATTCGTTGGTGCGACGAAAATTGGGACTGCTTCCTGATGAACCTTCACCCGTTCCTCCCTCGAAGACCGAGCACCCATCACCGCCTCAGAAGAAGAGCGTCAAGTCCTAGAGAGCCGGTTGAAGAACCCGGCACTGAGACTGATGGAGGACTCGTTATTTCCTGAACATCTCAAGGGGATGTGTGGTGAGGCTTGGTGATGTCCATCTTCCGACACCTTGATCCGGATCTCCCGTGATCATTACGAAAATTCTGAGAAGCCGCAAGCTGCGGGGCGGTTACGCCATCTACATCGACGAGGTATTCGCCTTCGACGTAGGCGAATCAGTGTTGATGAAATTCGGGTTGCAGCCGGGTAATCGAATCGACGAGAAGACTGTCGAGCAACTCTCCTCCGCTGAAGCGCTCGATCGGGCTCAGAAGATCGCCGTCAATTTCATCTCCTACAGACCGCGCAGCCTACGGGAAGTTGTCAACAAGCTCGTCAGCAAAGGATTCTCGTCCGAGCTATCGAATCGTGTCGCCGGTCATCTTCAAGCGGTTAATCTCCTTAACGATCTCGAGTTCGCGAGAATGTTCGTCCGCGACAAGTTGCGCGGCAAGCCCATTGGCAAGGCGATGATGCGTCGGAAACTGATCGAGAAGGGGATCGCTCCGCACACGATCGAGCGAGTGATCCGCGAGACCATCTCCGAAGAGGATGAGCAACAGGCGGCGTTGAAGCTGCTGGAACGGAAGCTCAGACGTGCGGACCACCGCTTCGCAAAGCTCGACGCGCCTCGACGTAGAAAACGTCTACTTGACTATCTCTTGAGGCGCGGATTTTCCAGCGACGTAGCTGTGAAGACCGTTCGTAACGCAAGCGTATAGGGTCGAACTGCAAACTGCGACCGGTAAGCCGGCACACAGCAGTGGAACAAGGGCGTGCAATTCGTCCGCTCTCGTCCGGCATTCTATCCTCTCTCCGGGTCGTCTTTACTGCCATCACTTCTCCCATGCTGGCTATGTCGCGAGTCGTCATCGATATTGAAACGCTCGGATCCGCGCTCGAATCGTTCGACGAGGTCCAGCAATCGTACCTCCTCAAGTTTGCCGAGTCGGAGAAGGAGAAGACCGAAACGATTCAGAAGTTCAGCCTCTATCCGACGACGGCCCGGATCATCGCCATCGGCATGCTCAATCCCGATTCCAACAAGGGGAAGGTCTTGTTTCAGTCAGACGAAAAGGTCAACGCAACTTCAGAGGATGATGTAACGCATTTCGTTTCGGGGAGTGAGAAAGACATTCTCAGCCAATTCTGGAAGGACATCGAGAAGTTCGGGCAGATCATCACCTTCAACGGCCGCGGGTTCGACTGCCCGTTTTTGATGCTGCGTTCCGCAATCCTCGAAGTGAAACCCTCCCGCAACTTGATGCCCTACCGCTACGATCCCTCACTCCACTGCGACCTGCTTGAGCAGTTCACCTTCTATGGCGCTCTGAGAAAGTTCAGCCTCGATTTCTACTGCAAGGCGTTCGGAATCGATAGTCCAAAATCGCACGGCGTGACGGGCCTGGACATGGGAAGGATGTTCAGCGAAGGACGGTTTCGGGAAATCGCCGAGTACTGTTGGGGAGATCTGCTGGCAACTGCGGAACTCTTCCGCCGCTGGGAAGGATATCTGAAACCATGATTCAATATGACGAGGTCCGGAGGAGAAACGAAACGCCGGACTCAGCGCCTGTGAGGAGCCGATGATTCGCATTCTCGTCATCTGCACAGGCAACGCGGCGCGAAGCCAAATCGCCGAGGGCTTGTTCCGCCATCTCGGAGGAGCGGATCTCGAAGTCCACAGCGCGGGCACACATCCGGCAGGATTTGTTCATCCTTACGCCATTGCGACAATGCGTGAACGAGGTATCGACATTTCGACACAAACTTCAAAGCCGCTCTCCCCTTTTGAAGGCCGGACATTCGACTACGTCATCACTGTGTGCGACGAGGCTTCACAGGAATGCCCTCACTTCACAGGCGCCAGAAGACAACTCCACTGGAGCACTCCCGATCCGAGTCTTGCAGCCGGGACGGAAGACGATCGTCTTGATGCTTTTCGCGCCACGATTGTGTCTCTGGAGGGAAGGATCCAACATCTGATCGGGGAGATCCGGAGCAACGAAGTCACTCCGGAGACCTGAAGCGGTCCTCCGACAATCTTTCGCCCCTGATGAGATCCCTTTGTTGAACCTCTCGCGCAACTCGGCGAGGTGCAACCCCAGGGCATCCCGCATCTCTTTTCCCTCTTGAGCGAAAGCGATGGAGCGTTGATCATCGATGATCCATTCTCTCTCGCACCTCCGAGAGCGCTTCGAGAAAACTATCCGCGGCCGCATTCTTCCATTCCTCTCCTTCCTCATCTTCGTCCATTGGATCATCCGGCAGAGATCCATTTCCTTTTGACAGCCATAAAGAAGAAAGGTCGACTTCGCAGTCGACCTTTTCATACGCCTGGTTTCACAGTTCGCCCCGATCTTCGGGGAGCTAGATCAAGCGCCTCGAAATTTCCTGGGAGATGATCGCGGCAACGACGAGTTTCAACACATCCCATAAAGAGAAGATCAGGAATCCGGCCTTGATCGCTTCATTCCAGTCGTGGAAGTAGACAAAGTTGAGCTGCAGAGTGCCTGCAGAGAAGATGATCAGGAGTCCAATAAGCATCGAGAAGCCTGTCCAAGCATACGAGAGCGGTCTGTTGAAAGGGCCTGCCAAAGGTTGGCGGGAAAGAAGATATGCGATCACGATGGACGCGATGGGGAAGCTGAGGAGATATCCTCCCGTCGGACCGAGCAACTTCGCCAGACCGAATCCGCCGGAGGAAAANNAGCAAGGATCCGGAAAGGAGAACGAAGAAGGTCTGAAACGTAAACGGAACCGGCTGGTGAGGAATCTCGATTTGTGCGCCAATCGCAGTCAGAACCGCAAACGTGAAAATCCAAAACGCTTGCACGAGAATACTCTCGCTCGCAAGACTGAGGGGGCGAATGACGGCTTCGGGTTTTGCTTCTGGCATGGCGGTCTCCTATCTGATCGACGGAAATGATAATCAATTGTGCCGGCAAAATCAACAACCGACCCGCGCCTCTGTTTGCTATTCAATCTATTTCCCCTAAATTGGCCGACACTATTGCTCACGGAGGATCCATGAAGAAACTCTTGCTGACGACTCTCCTTTCCACTTGCATTTGCCTCTCTCAACAGAAGTCTGAGTTGTTCCCCGAAGGGCCCTACAACCCGTCCGTCCCCTCTCCGCGCTCTGTCATTGGATACGAAATCGGAGATCGGTTTACAGACTTCAGGAATCTCGAGAAGTACTTCGACAAGCTCGAAGGCTCTTCCGACCGGGTAAAACGGATTCAATACGGCGAGACGTATGAACACCGGCCGTTGGAAGCGCTTATCGTCACCACTCCCCGCAATCTAGGCCGATTGCAGGAGATCAGGATTGCCAACAAGAAACTTACCGACCCGCGGAACTTCAAATCAAGCTCTGAGGCAGAGGCGACTCTGAAGAACCTTCCAGTGATCGTGTATCTTTCGTACGGAGTCCATGGCAATGAGGCTTCGTCTCCGGAAGCCGCGATGCTTACGGCCTATCAGCTTTGCGCAGGCATGGACGCACGAACCCTCAACATCCTTGAGAACGCCGTGGTCATCATCGATCCGAATGTCAATCCCGACGGGCGCGAGCGATACGTTCAGTGGGTCAATTCAACGACCGGCAGACAACCTAACCAGAATCCCGAAGCCGTCGAGCACAGTGAGCCTTGGCCTGGCGGGCGAACGAACCATTATTACTTCGATCTTAACAGAGACTGGTCATGGCAGACGCAGCGAGAGACTCAAGCGCGGGTTTCGTTCTACCAAGAGTGGATGCCCCATGTCCNNCCCGCCGCCGTTCCGATCCACGAAACATTGCCCGAGGAGGTGAAGAAATGGGGAACCATCTTCGGCAAGGGGAACGCCAAAGCTTTTGACAAGCTGGGTGTGAAGTATTATGTGGGAGAAGACTTCGACATGTTTTACCCGGGCTACGGAGACTCGTGGCCGACGTTCAATGGGGCAATCGGCATGACGTACGAGCAGGCAGGCCATTCCCGCGGTGGACTCGCCGTGCGAAAACCCGGTGGGGAAACTCTTACACTCAGAGAGANNAGAGGGCGCGCAATCATTTCACGACGAGCATCGCTACTTTGGAAACGAGCGTCAAATATCGAAATGAGCGGCTCAAGGATTTCCTCAGTTTTTGGGAATCGGGTCTACGACCATTTGGCGCGGTGAAGGGATACATCCTCAAGGAGGACCGCGATCCGAATCAAGCGGCGAGACTCGTTTCGCTGCTTCTCAAGCAGGGTATCGAAGTTCACCAATTGCAGCAACCAGCACAACTTCAAGCTCAGCAATTCTTCTCGGTCAAATCCGCAAAGGAGACATTTCCCGGAGGATCCTACTTTGTCTCGCTCGAACAGCCCCAGAGTCGGTTGGCACGAACAATTCTGGAACCGGTNNCTACGGTGTCCGCGCCTATTCAACCGAGTCGTCCCTGCCACAAGGCACGAGGAAGTTGGTAGGCAAGGTCGCTCCGAAAGGTTCGGTGGTCGGAGGTGTCGCAACCTACGCCTATTTGATCCCCTGGGAACGCAGCGACGCGGCAAAGCTCGTCTGGCGTCTTCTGGAAAAAGGGCACCATCTCTCTGTTGCAACACGTTCCTTTGAGTCCGGGGGCCGCAACTTCGGTCCTGGGACAATCATCGCGTTTGTAAACTCGGACTCCGAATCCCTCCACATCGACATCAGACAACTTGCTTCTTCCTACGGAGTTGACGTCTACACCACAACAACAGGAATGACGGAGAAAGGTATCAGCCTGGGTTCAAATCGAATCAATCGAATCAAGCGGCCGGAGATCGCCCTTCTCACCGGGTCGCCTGTCAGCTCCAGCGAATTCGGTGAGCTGTGGTATTGGTTTGAGCAAGAGTTGGAGATCCCCTTCACTGCAATTCGAGCAACGGAGGTCGGGGAGGTCGACCTCTCCAAATACGACGTGCTGATCCTCGCGGACGGCGGAAACTACCAGACGACTCTTGACAGCGCAAAAGTGGACAAACTCAAACGATGGATCCAAGGCGGCGGGATTCTGATCGGCATGAGAGAGGGGGCGCGCTTCCTGATCAAGAGCCGGTCGGGAATCACTCCGGCGACACTACGGTCGGAGAAGAAGGAAGATGAGAAGTCAAAGGAAGAAAAGGATCAGGAGAAAGCCAGGAAAGAGGCCGCAAAACACTTGACCCAGTATGAAAAGGAGGAGCGCGACCGGCTCGAACGCATTCCGGGGACGATCTTCAAAGCGATTGTGGATNNCGACGGAGAACCACTGGAGTTGTCCGATACCGGACAGAACGTTGTTCGTTTTGCCAAGGACACGACTCAGATGAGCGGTTACATAACCGGGGAAAAGGCCAAGAAGATTGCAGACTCTGGTTACGTCATTGACTTTAAGATCGGGCGAGGCCGTGCGCTCCTTTTTGGAGAAACGGCTACTTTCAGAATGTTCTGGACGAGCCTGCCAAGATTGCTGGTGAACGCGCTTCTCTTTCTCCCTCAGCCAAAGTAAGAATCTGGACGCGAAAGAGCGCTGAAAAATCCGTTGACTGTGGTCGCTTTTTTTTCTATTTTGGAAGCCCAATTTTAAGTGAATTGGGCTTGTTTTTTTGTGGGTCGATCTTCGGCTTACCTGATGGGGTTTGATTCAGAGGAAGTGGAGGTGACGCTTCGAGGCTATTGGGGTGTAGCCAAGTGGTAAGGCAGCGGCCTTTGGAGCCGCCATTCCCAGG
>DMMN01000169.1 GCA_003453835.1 Bacteroidota bacterium
CAGATCGGGTGCTTCAGGCCCGCATCGATCATTGCAGAAAAGTCCCGGTTGGCGAAAGTCGGCTGGGATTCTCTTTTCTCTCGATCCCCTCCGCGTGAGTGAAGGTCAACCTTGACATTGGTGAGCGAAAGGCTGATATCCTCCTCTGCTTGTGCACGCCAAACGATGTCGTGGAGAGCATTCCCTTCGCCGATTCGTTCCCGCCTTCAGTGCGGCCTTCTTGGTCTTCCAGAAAGCTCTGATCCCCCGTCGCCGAGGTGCGAGCCGCGCGATTGCTGCAGGAATATCAAAGCAAGCAGCCTCATCACCTCAGACGCCCGAAACCACCCTTTCCCCTCCTTCGGCCTATTCAGCCGGCAGCCATTCGCTCGCGGAATGAAAGCGGATAGAGTCTGGTAGATCCAGCGGCCGATCCGGTTCAAGCACAATTGAATGTGCCGCGGCGTTCTGGATCGTTGCGAGAGCGTCGACCAACCGCCCAGCTCGCGATCCCAAACCTCGAGCGCACCCATTTCAGCGCAAACCTGGAGACGTTCTTTGTGGCCGTCGAGTTAGCGTACGAGAAGACCAACGTCAAGGCCGGCTCCGACAAACCGACGGAGTCCACGATCTTCTGTAGGGAGTGGATATCTCAATTGTCCTTTGTGCAAGGACAACTTGTTTACGATCTGTCCTTCTTTCAAGGACACATCCGTATATGCCAAGGGGCTGGAAACTCCTTGGATCGTCTCTGTAATGGGGAGTGGCGGGGGGGATGTATGGTGCGATTCCTCCCTTTCCCGACGCATCAGATTGGCCATCAGCCGTTGCCTTTCTGGATTATCTGCCGTAGTATTGGGTTGCGGATTCACCCGATCATTCCCTCGAACTGCCTTATACGAATCTCATTCTCAGCCCCATGTTCGTCCGGAGAACACGTCCTTGTCGCGAGAAGGCTTTCTGATGACGGGGTCGTCGAGGAGTGGACCAACGATTCGAATCAGATCCATCTCAACCGATTAACGATGCCCGATCCAGATATCATTCTGTACTTCACATTTCGTTCCAATCTGGGTTTCCCGCGATTCGCGCGTTCCACGAATCGCTTCGCCGCGGTAAGGAGTCTCCTCTGCAGCTTGTTGTTGACCGCCGTGATGGGGCCATTCCTCACCCTCCAAGCGCAGCAACTCAAGAAGACTACAGACGATGACGACGGCAAGTACACCGATGTCGGTACCATCGCGTTGACCATTTCGAATTTCGGCACGCTCGGCACGCGGAACCGCTACTGGCCGAACCAGCCCTCATGTGAGTATCCTAAAGGATCACGGATCGAACATCTTTACCAGGCGGGACTTTGGGTGGGGGCACGATCGAAAGCAGGCGACGAATACCGAGTGACGACGGCCGTGACGGATCGCTTTGGATCGACATCAGGCGGCGTCCTCACCGATCCCTACGAGTTTACCACCGAGCTTGGCTCGAAGATCTTCGTGCGCTCGACTCTTCCCGACTCACGCTACTACAACGAAAATGCCGTGAGCCATCTTGATTTCGTTTCAGAGTACACCGACCGTCATACGCGTAACCCTGCAACGTCTGACTCGATATTCAACCATAAGCCTCTCGGAATCAACATCCATCAGGAAAGCTACGCCTGGAACTTCCCCTTCGCGGAATCCTTTGCCATCGTGTCCTACACGATCAAGAACATCACCAGCGATACCCTTGAGTCGGTTTACATCGGGATGTGGGCCAATTCCGTCGTANNTAATACCTCCTACGTCCGGCCCGGCACGACGGGATACTTCGACTACGGAGGGAATGGATTCGATTCGCTCGCCCGGATGATGTACACCTTTGAGTATCAAGCTACCCCAGGCAGTCTTCCTGCCGATAGTTATATCGGCATTTCGCTTCTTGGAACAACTCCATTCCCCCTCGGCATCGATTCTCTGGCCGACCTCTACAGCAAGACGTACTACAACGCCTGGAGATTCCGAAGCAGCTCGGGGGTTCAGGCCTATTTCTCGCCGGACGCAGATTATAGGATGAACGATCCGTACACCAGCCGCTACACCCGGCTGTCTCAATCACTTCCACGGAACTTCATCACTCCGCTTCGGACTGCACCGGGTAACTACACCACGCTGCTCTCCACCGGCCCGTTCGCAACCCTTGGCCCCGGCGACTCGATAACAGTCGTGTACGCCGTCGTCTGCGCGAAGAAGAACGGCACAGACCTTGAGCAGTTCGACCGGCCCGAGCAGCGGTCGAACCTCTACAGTCAACTAAAGTGGGCCCAACAAACCTACAACGGCGAGGACCTGGACGGGAACAACCGCCTCGATCTCGGAGAAGATCTTAATGGTGACGGCATCCTGAGCCGCTATGTCCTTCCATCCCCACCCCGCCAGCCGAGGACGAGAGCCGTCGTTGAACATCGAAACGTTGTGATCTACTGGGACAAGACTTCCGCAGAAGAGTCCGTAGATCCGGTCAGCAAGAAGAAAGACTTCGAGGGATATCGCATGTACCGCTCGAAGCCGGGTGCCGACTTTCTCTCGAACGAAGATCTCTTGCTCTCTCTGTCGCTCGTGGGCGAGTTTGACCGCAGCGATGACGGCGTCGGCTACAACACCGGATTCGGGCGAATTCTTCTTCCGAGTCCGAAGATCTTTCCGGGCGACACGAATCGCTATTGGTATCGCTTCCCGCCGGAAAACAGCGGTGTTACCCATCTCAATGGATGGCAATACGTCTACGGTGTGGCGGCGTTTGATGCAGGTGATCCGGCAAATAATCTCGAGGGATTGGAAAGCGCGAAGTCCATTCTGCGCGTCGTTCCCGGAACAACACCGACGTCGGAACCTTCGGCCGAGGTGAAGGTGTATCCGAATCCCTACTATGCCCGCGCCATTTGGGATGGCGGGAGCGAACGCACACGAAAAATCTATTTCACAAACTTGCCGGCCCGAGCGACGATTACGATCTATACCGTTGCCGGAGATATCGTTGCCGTCCTTGACCACGAAGCCGCGAGCTACACAGGAGAGGACATCGAATGGTTCCGGACATTTGGAGATCGTTCCCAGCGGACGAGGTTTTCGGGGGGCGAACACGCGTGGGATTTGATGTCGATGTACGATCAGGCGATCGCCACNNACGGGGCTTTATCTTTTTGCGGTCAAGGACAAGGATACGGGCACGATCAAGTCCGGAAGATTTGCCGTCATCAAATAACCCACCTCACTCTGGAGGATTGTATGAAACGACTTCTCATTGGTTTGGGCGTAATTCTGTTCCCGCTTCTTGATGGGCTCGCGCAGTCCAGATACCGGACCGTCACGATCAGACAGATTCAGACCGTCCCCCTCGATTCTCTCAAGCTGTGTGATCAATTGCAGAACACAACTCAATTGAGGTGGTCGTTACAGACGTCGCCGTTTCATACTCCGACCCACGCAGCCGTGCGCGAGACACTCGAAGTGGTGGCTCAGGTGATCGTCCCGCCAAGAGTCGTAGCGTTTACGGGAGGAGGAAACACTCTCATTCTTCGCGATACGGCAGCCGCGGCAAGCAACGGTATCTGGGGCAACATGTTTGTTCGCGTGGGTAACCCCGCCGACACAGTCGGTTTGTTCAATGCCGGTTTCCTGGGATTGAAAGTCGGGGATGTCATTCGCATCCGCGGGTACGTCGATGAATTTCCCGGTAACCAAATGGTGAGTTACACTCAGTTCGTTCCGATCGGAGGGCTTCAACTCATCGACGAAGGCCGGCCCGTGGCCAAACCTGTGCCGCTCGACCTTGGCTCGTTCTATCAGGGGACGTATCCCGGGGGATCGATCAAATGGTCGACCGGCGAGCAGTATGAGGGGGCCTATGTAGAATTCACGAACCTTACCGTTACGTCGATCGTCAACCAAGCCAATGGCACGTTCAGCATGGTGGACGCGTATGGAAACGAGGTGGCAATGTTGGATGCCTCCAAATGGTTCACGCTTCGGACGCATCGCGATCCAACTTCAGCATACCGAGCGCCAAGCGTGTTCCAGAAGATCGATACGATCCGCGGATATGTGACGACGAATTCCGGCAGTGAGACCGTGAGAGGATATCGCATTTCGCCGCTCTTCCCCGGCGACGTTGTCTACGGGAAGATCCTCCCGGGGATCAGCACTCACCGGCGNNGATCGCCGCCGTGTTGATGAAAAAAAGCTTCAACCATGGACCATTCACGGTGGACACGTTGAAGTTCAACTCGACCGACACCACCTATACGGGGACAATCGCACCGCAGTCGGCAAATACGTTTGTGAAATACTTCTTCCAGGCATTCGACACGTCCGGAAGTTTTTCAACGTACGCAAGCTCGGCATTCGGCAGTGCCTCATCAGATACATCGAAAGGGATGTTCTTTTATTCGGTGCTGAACCGGCCGATCACGGTTACCGATATTCAATCCACTCCCTTCAGCAATGGACGCTCCGGCTATCTTGGTGCCGTGGCGACGGTGAGCGGGATCGTCACGGCCGACACCGGCGACATCGATCTGAATTCGTCCGGCGCAATGCCCTGGTACATTCAAACATCCAACCAAGCCTCGAGCGGTCTGTGGATCACCGGTGTCGATACACTGTTGAGAGGATTCAGGAAAGGAGACAGCATCAGCGTGACCGGTACGGTGCTGGAGACCAATGACGTCACGAACCTCGGTGCCGTAACGTCCGCAACGAAGATCGCATCCGGTAAGCCTCTACTCCTGCCGGTCGTTCGCCAAACCGGAAACTTCGCTCTTGGCATCAGCAACGGAAATCCGATCGCAGAGCAATGGGAGGGAATGCTCGTTCGCTTCAACAACGTGACCGTATCCGATGTATATCCGACTTTTGCCGATCAACGAGAGTACTCCGTTACCGACGGTTCGGGTGATGTGCTCATCCGGATCGATGGGAAGAACATGTATTCAAATATCGTTGCCGACACCAGCATCGGAAAGACCATTCTCAGAGCGAGTGACAAGTTCAGCTTCGTTCAGGGCGTTGTGTGGTACGCCTTCAGTCGGTACAAGATTGTGCCACGCGGGAGCTCCGATTTCGGCACCCGCCTCACAGGAGTGGAGGAGGATCCGAGTACGTTCGTGCCCAAAGGGTTCTCACTCGCCCAGAATTTCCCAAATCCGTTCAATCCAACGACGGTGATCAGCTATCAACTCTCATCACAGAGCTTCGTCTCGCTGAAGGTGTACAACATGCTTGGTCAACAAGTGCAAGAACTGGTCAGCCAATATCAAACCGCCGGGCGACACACTGTACGGTTCGACGCGATCGGGTTGCCGAGCGGCGTCTACCTCTATCGCCTCACCACGGAGGCCGGCGCGCGAACGAAGAAAATGTTGCTTCTCAGGTGACCTTGGTGAATCGCGTGAGACAAGAGGCTCTTCCGGTCTTGTGCGCCGCCCTACTCTTGTTACAGAGTGGCTGCGTGAAGCAATTCGACGACGCCCCGGCGGGGAATATGCCTCCAAAAACGTATCTGTGGATCTTTCCCGACTCGACCATCTCCACGGGGATCAGCAAGCAACAGTTACGATGGTGGGGGGAGGACGAGGACGGCTATGTGACGGGGTATTTGATGGCGTTCGCCCCGGGGCTTTTGAGGCTGCCGGATCCGGACACACTGACGTATGGATTTACCACGGTGACGGATTCCATCATTCAATTCCCGCTGCGGCAGACGAGCGCGGTCTTTCTGGTAGCCGTACGTGCGATAGACAACAGCTTCGGCGCCCAACTTCCGAGGGGGGCCGTCGTCAAGTTTTCACCTCAATCGTATTGGGATGTGAATTCGAACGGATCGTTCGATGCCGGTGACGTGGCGCTGCCGCAACTTCGAAGTGCCGTTGATTCGAAAGGCGCACTGCAGCAATTCCCCATCAGAAACAGTCCGCCGTCGATCGCACCGGTGCGCGATCCGGCGAATCCGACTCAATACATGCTTCCTCCGGAGACGACGTTCACCGTGATCTCGTTTGCCTGGGAGGGAAGCGACCCTGACGGGGGCGAGACAATCGCGTCGTATCGCATCGCGCTCAACGACACAGTTGGTGCGGGCAACTGGCTCACCCTTCCTCCGACGGCAACCACCATCACGCTCATGGTTCCGCGGGCCAGGAGTGACGGATCATCGGCAACCGTCACCGCCGACGTTTACTCAAGCAGTTATCCGACGCTCCGACTGTTGGGGCAAGCGCCGGGTCTAAGGCTGGATGCGACGAACAGGTTCTTCGTTCAGGCGCGCGACGTTGCCGGGGATTTCAGTCCCATCCTCGCGCAGCCATCATTGAAGAGTTGGTTTGTGAAGAAGCCGAAGAGCCGCTTGCTCGTGATTAGCGACTATCAGAAGGACGACTCGCTTGAGGTGCGAGCCTTCTACCGCGCACGCTTCAGAGAGTTTGCTGGCGGCCGGCTTGCCAACTACGACGAGCTGGATATCCGGACCGGGAGCCCGGTCGGGAAGCCGGGTGTCCTGGTTCCGCCGCTGTCGCTTCTTAATCCGATGTTTGTCTACACGCTCAAGCTCTACGATTTTGTCTTCTGGTACACGGATCAGTATCCGAGCCTGTCGGTTGCTCAATTCACGCTGTTCT